>DAOMFG010000020.1:0-12883 GCA_035429685.1 Methylophilaceae bacterium
AAGCGCTAGACAGGGCCATGGTCGTCCGTTAAAGTTGCGCCATTCATCGTGGAAGGCTTATTCCGCCTTCGTCAACACAAAATAACAAGGTTTCCTATGCATAAGATGGATTTCAGGGGTTTAGTCGTGGGTGCCATCATGGCCACCATGGTGAGCGGTTGCGCCACCAAGGGCGAGAGCGTTGAAGGAGATCCGGTGCAGGGTTTTAACCGCGCCATGTACACGTTCAACGACAAGCTTGACAAGTACGCCCTGAAACCGGTGGCCCAAGGCTATAAGTTTGTATTGCCGAATTTTGTCCAAACCGGTATCTATAATTTCTTCAACAACCTCGGCACCCTCACCACGATCGCCAACGATTTGTTGCAGTTCAAATTCAGCAAGGCGATGGATGACAGCGGTCGCTTCGTCATCAATACCACCTTCGGGATCGGCGGCCTGTTCGACTGGGCATCCAAGGACGGCATCAACTACCAGAAGGAAGATTTCGGCGTAACGCTCGGCACTTGGGGCTGGAAGAACAGCAGCTATCTGGTGCTGCCTTTCTATGGGCCAAGCACGGTGCGCGATACCGGTGGCTTGGCAGTGGATACGCTGTACCTCGACCCGATCTATTATATCGACTATATCCCCACCCGCAACCAGCTGCTATTGACCAAGATCATCAGCACCCGTGCCTCCTACCTGCCGGGCAGCGATCTTCTGGACGAAGCGGCGCTGGATCCGTATGCGTTCATGCGTGACGCTTACTTGCAGCGCCGCACCAATTTGATATATGACGGCAATCCGCCGAAGGAAAACCTGGACGACTCCTACAACTAAGTCATCCAGGAAAATCCTCAAGTAAAAAGCCCCGCGATGCGGGGCTTTTTACTTGTAGGGTGCACTCACTCGCCGGCGATCGTCATACGCTCCACCAGGATGGAGCCGGTCTGCTTGGAGCCCTGCACCATGACGTCACTGCCGACCGCGACGATCTGACGGAACATGTCCTTGAGATTGCCGGCAATGGTGATCTCCTCCACCGGGTACTGAATCTCGCCGTTTTCCACCCAGAAGCCGGCCGCGCCTCGCGAGTAGTCGCCGGTGACCATGTTGATGCCATGCCCCAGAAGTTCTGTCACCAACAGGCCGGTATGCATGGATTCAAGCAATCCGGCGAAATCCAGTTCGCCGCTAAGCAGGATGAGGTTGTGGTTGCCGCCAGCGTTGCCGGTAGTCGTCATGCCGAGTTTGCGCGCCGAGTAGCTGGACAGCATGTAGCCGTGCAGCACGCCGCCACTGACCAGATCACGCGCCTGGGTCGCCACGCCCTCGTTGTCGAACGGCGAACTGGCCAAGCCTTTTTTCAGGTGCGGCTGCTCGCTGATATGGATATGCGGCGCAAATATCGGCTGTTCCAGGCTGTCCTGCAGGAACGAGGATTTGCGGTACAGGCTGCCGCCGGAGATCGCCGAGACGAAATGCGACAGCAGGCCAGCGGCGATATTGGCCTCGAACAGCACCGGTACCTGCATGGTCTTGAGCTGGCGCCCACCCAGACGGCGCACGGTGCGCTGGCCAGCCACGCGGCCGACGGACTCGGCGCTTTCCAGATCTTCGGCGGCACGTGCCGAGCTGTACCAGTAGTCGCGCTGCATGTTGTCGCTATCCTCGGCGATGACGGAACAGCTCAACGAATGGCGAGAAGTCGGGTAGCCGCCGCTGAAGCCGTGGCTGTTGGCGTAGGCGAACAGGCCTTCATAAGTGGAAACGCCGGCGCCCTCCGAGTTGTTGATCCGTGCGTCCACCTGCAGCGCTGCAGCCTCGCAGGTCTTGGCCAGCTCGATTGCCTGCTCCACCGACAGCGCCCACGGGTGGTACAGGTCGAGCTCGGGAATCTCCCTTGCCAGCAGTCCCGGATCGGCCAGGCCGCAGAATTCGTCATGCGCGGTATAGCGGGCGATGCTGCAAGCGGCTGCCACGGTGTCCTTCAGCGCCTGCGGCGAGAGGTCGGAGGTACTGGCATGGCCGCGCCGCTGGCCGAAATACACCGTGACCGACATGCCCTTGTCGCGGTTGTACTCGATGGTCTCCACTTCCTCCAGCCGTACTGACACGTTCTGGCCGATGCCGAGGCTGACTTCCGCCTCGGCGGCGCTGGCGCCTGACAATTTGGCGTGACGCAGCACGTCCTCGCTCATCTGGCGCAGGTCGTCGGGAGAATAGCTGAAACGGGGTTCGCTCACGGGGGGCTTTCAAAAAGCTGTTATCATACCGCAGCATGAATCCGTCAGACGAAATCACCGAAAACGAACCCCTCAGCAAGACCAAACGCAAGGCCGCCATGCTGGCCTTGCAGGAACTTGGCGAAGAGCTGATCGCCCTCAGTAGCGCCCGGCTGGCGCAGCTTGACTTGCCGGAAGTACTGATGGATGCCGTCAAGGAAACCCAACGCACCACGGCGCACGGCGCGCTGGCGCGGCAGAAACAGTACATCGGCAGGCTGATGCGCGAAATCGACACGACCGCCATCGCCGACCAGTTGCAACGCTGGAAAGGCACGCATCAGGAGGAAAATGCGCATTTCCACCAACTGGAAAAACTGCGCACCCGCCTGCTGGAAGATGATAGCGCGCTCGCGGATTACCTGCACCGGCACCCCCAGACCGACAGCCAGCAACTGCGCACCCTGATCCGCAACGCCCGCAGGGAAGCCGCTGCCGGGAAGCCGCCGAAAAGTAGTCGCGAACTGTTCAAACTGCTACGCGCAACGGCCGGCGAAGCGCAAAACCGCTAAGCCAGTTCGTAGCGTCAGCGTTACTGGCTGATGTCCGCGCTTGTCTCCCGCGGCGGGGGCAGGAGGAATTCGCGCGGCTGCCGGTAAAACCGCTGCCATAGCCTGGCGACCAGTGCCTGCCACTGCACGAAAGTCACCCGACGCGCATTCATCGCCACGTAGAGCGCCAGGCCGAAACTGACCAGCAGGTTGGTTAGCCCGATCAGCCCAACCCCGAGCGCGGCCAGCAGCGTGGCCTGCGCGGGCGCGTGGAACCCCAGCCCGACCATGGAAAAGCCGAAATAGGCAGAGGAGAACGCGATGTGCCGGATATCCAGCGGAATCCCGAGCAGCACGCCCAGCCCCGTCATGCCGCCAAGCAGCAAGCCGAAATAGAAATTTCCGGCCAGTGCGCCAAGATTGTTTTCCACGTAATACGCCATACGGTCCAGGCGGCGCTGTCCGATCAGCCTGGCCAACCAGGACAGCCCGCGCAGGCGCTGCGGGATATGGTTGTAAACCGCCAGGTTGTCGTGATACCCGGCGATCAGCCCGGAGAGGAACAGGCAGACGCCGGCGACGGCGGCATAGAACAGCGCGCCACTGTGCACCGGGTCGGTGTCTTGGAGCAGATGCAGGGCTTTCTCTGGTGAAACGAAATGGCTGCCGCCGATCAGGAAAAAACTCCAGGCGATCAGCATCGCCACCGGCACTGCCAGCATCACGTTGCCGAATATGGCGACGATCTGGCTGCGCATGGTGCGGGCGATCAACGTGATCAGCCCGTCCATTTCGCGCGTCTTGCCGCCGCTTTCGCCGATGCTGGCGGCGATGGCAGCGGCAGTCATGGCCGGCTGCTTGGTGGCCACGGTGAAATGCAACAGATGAATCAGCACGAAGCCCAAGCCGTAATTCAGGCTGAACACGATGGCCTCGGTCAACGGTGCCATATGCCTGCCGGCGGCGATGAGCTTGAACATAGCCATCACGGCGATGATGCAGCCCGCGCCCATGGCGGAGCGCATCAGGCCGATGTACTCGCGGCGCGTTTCGGTAATGTAATGCTCGCCGGTACGGCTGGCGTTTTCGGTCACGCGCAGGGACAGCAACTCCATGTTTTCGCGCCAGTGCTGCCCTACGTCGTTCTTGTGGCACTCGGCCGCCACCAGCGCCTTGAACAGCGCGATGACGAGAGGGTAGGCGCCACGCCCGCTGGGATCGGTACGCAGTGCGCCGAGCATGGCGAGCAGCGCCTCCTGGCGCTCGATCTGCTGCAGCAGGCGCTGCAGCAGGAAGGTGAGTCGGATGCTGGTGCCGTTCTGCGAAGTAGTGCGCTTGGTGCGTTCGATCACCTGGCGGCACTGGTCTAGCATCACCAGCACCTGGCGCTCGTCCTGTTCAGCGACAGCCTCCCCTTCTGCAAACTGCACCAGGTATTTTGCGGTTTCGATGTTCTGCGCGATGAATGGCGACGCGTAGTCCTCCAGTTCCGGGTGGCCACGCACCAGTTCCGGCTCCAGCCCGGTCGCCGAGATACGGTAGGACAGCACCAGGAGGGCATCGGCGATTCCGCCGACGACCGGAGACCAGCCTTCCCGCGCCTGCTCCTCGTCGAAGCGCATCGCTTCCAGCAGCTCCAGCCAGGTTTCCTCGGGCACGGCGAGCACCCACTGTTCATCGGAAGCGCGGGGAAAGATCAGGGCGAGCAGGTCTTTCAGGTAGGCCGGGTTGACATCGTCCGGTAGCAGCTTGCGGTTGACGCGGCGCCACAGTTCCGAAAAGAAGCCGGTGTTGGGCTGGATGCCGGAATCGACATAGAGGGAGACCGGCTTGCGGCCTGCGAGCAGGGACAACAGCGCCTGCCGCAGCACGGCGCGGGCTTGCGGCTGGGTATCGAGCACATGGCACAGGGACAGCACCAGATTGGCCGCCTGTTCCACACGTGCCGGATTCTCGGGGCGCAGCGCGGCAACCAGCTCGGCCAGCAATGCCGCTGGGGCATTGCGACTATCGGCATGGCGCAACAGAATATCTTGAATCATTTGGGATCCGGGAGTAAGAAAATTCCGGAATCGATTGTAACGCAAAAACTACTAACGGCTTCCCAGCTTCAAGGGTTTTACAAGCGCCTGCCCGTCACGCTCGAAAACAACTTCCACCGACTGGCCAGCATAGCGTTTTGCTGCCTGCATCAAGGCTTCCGGCTTATCGAGCTTGATCTCGCCCAGGCGCAGCAAGATATCATCCTTGTGCAGCTCGGAAGCCGCCGGCGAGCCTTCGATCACAGCCAGCACGACCACTCCGGTTTCGCCGGTCTGGGCTTCCGCAGTGCCCTGCACATGCACCCCAAGGATGGGCAGAGGCAGCCTGATCCAATAGGAGGCGAAATAGGAATAAAGCACGTGATCGCCCGCCACCGTGTCTGTCTGCCCCTGCGTAGCCGACCCTTCTTTTTTCCCGGCCGCCTCTGCCCTGGCCTGGTCGAGCTTGAGCGAGGCAGGCGCCCTGCCTTTTGCCTCGCTATATACCAAAGCCATGTCGGCATTGACCAGGACGGCCTGCTCCACCAGTTTGTCTGGTGACACCTCGCCCGCTTCGAACGAGGAATAGCCCAAGATGTCGTAACCCTTCTCCAGTTGCCGCTGGTAATCATTCACCCTGTCCTTGCCGAGCAGGATTTGCGGCGCACCCGGCTCTGACTTCGCGGCGGCCTTGCGCTGGCTGACATAGGATTGAACGTAAGGGTTGTCGGGAGCGGCAAGGGCGCCGGAGGCACAGGCCGTCAGCATCACAGCAGCGATTGGAACTGCAAAGAAACGCATGGAAAATCCTTTCCTGTTGTTCCGTGCTAACGCCTGCGCGTGACTTTGTACGGCGTTAAGCAATGGTATGATGAAAATTGCAAATCAATCGCTATGACAACACTCATGACAAAACAATTCATTAAAATCGGCCTCGTCTCGATCAGCGACCGCGCTTCGACCGGCGCCTACGAAGACAAGGGCATCCCTGCGCTGTATGACTGGCTGCAATCCGCCCTGACCACTCCGTGGGAGGCCGTGGCGCGCATCATCCCTGACGAGCAGGCCGACATCGAATCCACGCTGAAGGATCTGGTCGATCAGGAAGGCTGCGGGTTGGTGCTCACTACCGGTGGCACCGGCCCGGCGCTACGCGACGTCACCCCGGAGGCCACGCTGGCCGTGGCCGACAAGGAAATGCCCGGCTTCGGCGAACAGATGCGCCAGATCAGCCTGCACTTCGTGCCCACCGCCATCCTGTCGCGCCAGGTCGCGGTGATCCGCAAGCAAAGCCTCATCATCAACCTGCCCGGCCAGCCCAAGTCGATCAAGGAAACGCTGGAAGGCCTCAAGGACGCCGACGGCAAACCCGTCGTCCACGGCATCTTCGCCGCCGTGCCCTACTGCCTCGACCTCATCGGCGCGCCCTACATCGAAACCGATGAGGCTGTGGTCAAGGCATTCCGGCCGAAATCCGCCGTCAGGCCGGCCGGCTGAATGACTTCCGAATTCGGCTTGATCGAGCATTACTTCGCCCGCCCGACCCCGTCGGCGGTCCTGGGCGTAGGCGACGATGCCGCGTTGCTGGCGATGACGCCCGGCATGGAACTGGCCGTTTCCACCGACATGCTGCTGGCCGGCACGCATTTCTTTCCCGATACCGACCCGCGCAAGCTGGGCTGGAAAACACTGGCAGTCAACCTTTCCGATCTGGCCGCGATGGGCGCGCAGCCGCGCTGGGCAACGCTGGCGATCGCCCTGCCGCAGGCCAACGAGCACTGGCTGGCGGCATTTGCCGACGGCCTGTTCAAGTGCGCCGACCACTACCGGGTGGCGCTGGTCGGCGGCGACACCACCCGCGGGCCGTTGACCCTGAGCGTCACCATCCTCGGCGAAGTACCGTCCGGCCAGGCCTTGCGCCGCGACGGTGCCAAGGCTGGCGACGACATCTGGGTTTCCGGCCACCTCGGCGATGCCGCGCTGGCGCTTGCCGCCCTGCAAGGCCGCGTCGCGCTGGAGGAAGCGCCGCTTGCACACTGCCGCCGCGCGCTGGATACGCCGCAGGCGCGGGTGGAACTGGGGCTGGCGCTGCGCGGTATCGCCCACGCCGCCATCGACATCTCCGATGGGCTGCTGGCCGACCTCGGCCATATCCTGGAGCGTTCCGGCGCGGGCGCGGAAATCCGTTTCGACGCCCTGCCCTGCTCCGCCAACCTGCAGGGACTGCTGCACTCCGAGCTTGGCCACGATTGTCTACTCAGCGGCGGCGACGACTACGAGCTGTGCTTCACCGCACCGGCAATTCGGCAGGACGAAATCGCCATCATCGGCGAGCAGCTGGGGGTGAAATTGAGCCGCATCGGCAGCATCACGCAAGGCGGCGAATTGCGTGTGCTGGACGCTACGGGCAAGCCGATGAAAACAGACAGGGCGGGCTATGACCACTTCGCCTGACCTGCGCTTCCTGCTACGCCACCCCGCCCACCTGCTGGCCATGGGGTTCGGCTCCGGGCTGGCGTCCAAGGCGCCCGGCACATTCGGCTCGCTGGCCGCCATCCCCTTGTTCCTGCTGTTTCCGGCCTGGCCTTTGGCCTGGATGCTGGCGCTGCTGGCCTTGCTGTTCCTGCTTGGCGTGTGGTGCTGCGGAGTAACCGGGCGGGCCCTGGGGGTGAGTGATCATGGCGGCATCGTCTGGGACGAGATGGTGGCGATGTGGTTGATCCTCGCCTTGGTGCCGCGCACGCTGTTCTGGTTCGCCGCCGCCTTCGCCCTGTTCCGCCTGTTCGACATCTGGAAGCCCTTCCCCATCCGCCAGTTCGATGCCCGCCTCAAGGGCGGCTTCGGCGTGATGTTCGACGACCTGCTCGCCGCCGGCTACGCGCTGGCCGGGCTGAAAGCCCTGCAATGGCTGATGACCCACTCCTGAAACTGGCCGCCGATCTCGGCGCGGCCTTACAGGCGCACGGCTGGAAGCTGGCGCTGGCCGAATCCTGCACCGGCGGCATGGCGGCGCAGTACGTCACTGCCATCCCCGGCAGCTCGACCTGGTTCGAGCGCGGCTTCGTCACCTACAGCAACGAGGCCAAGGTGGAACTGCTGGGCGTCTCGCCGGAGACGCTGGAGCGGCACGGCGCGGTGAGCGAACAGACCGCCCGCGAGATGGCCCGCGGCGCGCTGGAAAACAGCCACGCCCAGGTCACCGCAGCGATTACCGGCATCGCGGGGCCGGACGGCGGCACACCGGACAAACCGGTCGGCACGGTCTGCTTCGCCTGGGCGGACGCGACGGGCAGGATCACCAGCGCCACCCTGCACTTCACCGGCGACCGGGAAGCGGTGCGCCGGCAATCGGTGGATCACTGCCTGAACACGATGCTGCGCATGCGGTGAGCTTGCACACGCCGCGACGCAGCCCCGCTAATCCACCCCCACCTTGCCGCGCAGAGACTTGATGCGCCCGCGCTGCACCTTGCCCTCCACCCGCCGCTTCTGCGAACCCAAAGTCGGCTTTGTCGCCCGCCGCACCACCGGCACTCGCGCCGCCCGGCTCACCAGCGCATGCAGCCGCGCAATCGCATCCTGCCGGTTCAACTCCTGGCTGCGGTAGCGTTGCGCCTTGATCACGACCACACCCTCGGCCGTGATGCGCTGGTCGCGCAGCCTCAGCAACCGTTCCTTCACCGCCTCCGGCAACGACGACGCCCGGATATCGAAGCGCAAATGCACCGCGCTCGAAACCTTGTTGACGTTCTGCCCGCCCGCTCCCTGCGCACGGATGGCCGTGATCTCGATTTCGCTGTCGGGAATGAGGATTTCGGAGGGCATGTTGGGTAGAGATTATGTTCCCGATTGCTTCTCAGGCAAATATGCGAAGATTATGTCGTCTATTTAACGTTTGTAAGCTCCGGCATGATCGACACTTTGAAGCAATTAATTCCCGAAGACCTTATGGATCGATCAGGCTCTGTCTTTTACTCCGGTAGAGACGCATTTTCTAGCACGCGGCCACTCTACCTGCTCGGCGTGAATCCCGGAGGTGACCCTTCTATAAAGTCCGAAGAGACATTGCGTTGGCATACAAACAAAGTGCTTCACGAGGAACCAGATAATTGGTCCGCGTATCGTGACGAGTCGTGGGAGGGCGCTCCGCCAGGTACCTGGAGAATGCAGCCCCGAGTGTTGCATCTTCTGCGTGCCCTCCAAATGGACCCGGGTGCAGTACCTGCCAGCAACATTGTGTTCTTGAGGTCGCGACGGGAAGACAGCATTGATGGAAATCTTGAAGAATTAGCTGAGGCCTGCTGGCCATTTCATCGTAGAGTTATCGAAGAATTGAATGTGAGAACGGTTTTATGCTTTGGAAAAACCGCAGGGAAATGGGTGTGTAATCACCTTGGCGCTAATAAACTTATCGGCCAGTTTGTTGAACAAAATAATCGTCGCTGGAAAAGCGCAGCCTTTTGCAATACTGACGGGATCAAGGTTGTTGTGGGAACGCATCCAAGCATCGCCGACTGGACTTCGCCTACAACAGACCCGAGCGAACTTGTGCGTCAGGCAATCCATGGTTAACTCAGATCGGAATTGCGGCTATGAGCAAGCGGAGGGTGGGCAAAGGCTGTCAAGCCGTGCCCACGCGGTTAAAATGGTGAGCACGCTATGCTTTGCCCACCCTACAGCCAAAGGTTAAACCACCACCCCATTCCCCTGCTGCCGCGCCGAGCAGCACAGCCAAGACGGGAGTAGTCGGCGGGCGTTGTCTGAGCGCAGCGAGTTTAGCCCGTCGCCCGGCTTGGCGAGCAGCACAGGGAACCCGAAGGGCGCGGCAGGGGGTGCCCTTCTTCTTTGGCTACTTTCTTTTGGGCAAGCAAAAGAAAGTAGCTCGGCTGTCGGCCGAGACCGACGGCTTTAGCTTTCTGAGCCCTGCCCTTCGACAAGCTCAGGGCGAACGGTAGCGAAGAACGCCTCCACCTCCCCCACCTCCCTTGTCCTCTTCATCGGCGGCAAGCTCTGCCAAATGCGCCGTCCATAGTGCTTCTCCACCAGCCGCGGGTCGCAGATCATCAGCACCCCGCGATCCGTCTCGTCGCGGATCAATCGCCCCGCCCCCTGCTTGAGGGTGATGACGGCATAGGGCAGCTGGTATTCCATGAAGGCGTTCTTGCCTTCCGCGTTCATCTTGTCGATGCGCGCGGCCAGTACAGGATCGTCCGGCGGGGCGAACGGCAGCTTGTCGATGACCACCAGCGACAGCGCCTCGCCGCGCACGTCCACGCCTTCCCAGAAGCTTTGCGAGCCCACCAGTACAGCGTTGCCCAGCCGGCGGAAGCGGTCAAGCAGCTCGGTACGCGAGCTCTCGCCCTGTAACAGCAAGGGATAATCCAGCCCCTCACGCGCAAAGGCGTCCTTGAGCAGGGCGTGGATGTCGCGCATGGCACGCAGGCTGGTGCACAGCACGAAGGCGCGGCCACGGCTAGCCTGGATGGCGGGCAGCGCCAGCGCCGCCACGGCAGGGATATAACCGGGGCTGTTGGGCGGCGGCATGCCATGCGGCACGTAGAGCACGGACTGGCTGGGGTAGTCGAAAGGACTGTCCCAGCGCGCGGTGACGGCCTGCGGCAGGCCCATCTGTCCGAGGTAGTGGCCGAAATCGTTTTTTACGGCCAACGTGGCGGAGGTGAATATCCACGCGCGGGGATGGCCTTCCATCTGCTTACCGAAGATTTCCGCGATGGAAAGCGGCGTGGCGTGCAGCTGCACCGACTGGGTGAACACCTCGACCCAGCGCACCAGGTTGGCGTTGGCGCCGGCCTGCCAGCTTCTAAGCTGGGCTTCGAGGGCGAGCGCCCGCTGCCAGCAGTTTTCCAGCGCGGGATCGCGCTCAGCCTGGGTTTCCAGCACGGCGGCCAGTTCCTTGAGTTTGCCTGCCATGCCATCGTAAGCCTCGCTGAAACCGCTGCGTTCCAGCGCCCGCTGCACCGGCATACGCGCGCCTTCCAGGCCAAACACCAGGCGGAAATCGCGCACGGCTTTTTCCAGCGCGGTGGTGGCCTCGGGCAGCGCCGCGCAATCCTTGGCGCTGGTAAGGTATTCGGCGTGAGCATCGCGCGCCAGCTCCATGATCTGGCTGGTGGAGATATCCTCGCCGAAGAACAGGCCGGCGGTTTCCGGCAGCTGGTGGGCTTCGTCGAAGATCACCGTGTTGGCCGCCGGCAGCAGTTCGGAAACGCCTTCGTCGCGCAGCATGACGTCGGCGAAGAACAGGTGATGGTTGACTACCACCACGTCGGCCGCCATTGCCCGCTTGCGCGCCTCCATCACGAAGCATTCCTTGTAATGCGCGCATTCCTGGCCGATACAGTTGTCGCGCGTGGAGGTCACCGCCGGCCAGATGGTGGCGTTTTCCGGCACTTCTGGCAGCTCGCTCTTGTCGCCGCTGGCGCTGGTTTCGGCGAAATTGCGGATGACGTGCACGTAGCGGGCGTCTTCGCGATTCATGAAGCGCCCCTCTTTCGCCGCCCGGTCGAGGTGGAAGTGGCAGACGTAGTTGGCGCGGCCCTTGAGCATGGCCACGGTAACCGGGACTTTCAGGGCATCGCGCACCGCCGGCAGGTCGCGGTTGAACAGCTGGTCCTGCAGGGTCTTGGTGCCGGTGGAGATGATGACCTTGCCGCCGGACAGCAGCGCGGGGACGAGGTAGGCGAAGGTCTTGCCGGTGCCGGTGCCGGCTTCGGCCACCAGCACGCTGTTGTCATGGATCGCCTGGGCGATGGCCTGCGCCATTTCCAGCTGCTGCGCGCGCAGCCGGTAGCCGGAGATGGATTCGGCCAGCGGGCCATCGGGAGCGAAATAGCGGGAGAGGTCGGTCATTCAGGGCAGCAGCCACCCAAATGCAAATGCCGGGTTTCCCCGGCGCTTGTCATTCGGGTCTGGCCATTTTGGTCTTGCGCTGCTCCACTACCAGGATCACCTGGTGGCGCTGGTCATCGCGCAGCTTGGGCCAGGCCGTGATTTCGTCCATGGTGCGGTAGCAGCCTTCGCACAACCCTGCCTTGAGGTTGATGCGGCAGTTGCCGATGCAGGGAGACGGGATCGTCAGCATATGCTTCCAGTCCAACGCGAAACTTGTTCAGGTCAGCCTGCCGTGGCATTGCTTGTACTTCTTGCCGGAACCGCAGGGGCACAGATCGTTGCGGCCAACCTTGAGGCCAGTGCGCTCGAACGGCTCCGCCTTCGCCGCTTCGCCTGCCGCCGCCTCATCCGCCAGCGCCTGGTCGTAATCGGCGTGCTGGTACTGCACGTTTTCCAGTTCGGCGGGCTTTTCCACCGCCTCGACGTCGGCTTCGCTGCGGATCTGCACCATCATGGTGATCTGCGTCACTTCGCGCTTGATGGTGTCCAGCAGGTTGGAGAACAGCTCGAACGCCTCGCGCTTGTATTCCTGCTTGGGATTCTTCTGCGCGTAGGAGCGCAGGTGGATGCCCTGGCGCAGGTGGTCGAGCGCGGCCAGGTGTTCACGCCAGTGGTTATCTAGGCTTTGCAGCATGACGGCGCTCTCGAACTGGCGCATGACATCGGCACCGGCCTGTTCCACCTTGCTCTGGTAAGCCTCGTCGGCGGCCGTGATAACACGCTCGCGCAGGGTTTCCTCGTGTAGGTCGGGTTCCTTTTCCAGCCATTGCTGGATAGGCAGCTCGAGACCGATTTCGGCCTGCAGCGATTTCTCCAGCGCCGGCACTTCCCACTGTTCTTCCATGCTGCCGGGCGGGATGTGCTGTGCGATGAAGTCGGTAATGACGTCGTTGCGCATGGCGACGATGGTGTCGGCAATATCGGTGGCTTCCAGCAATTCATTGCGTTGCTGGTAGATGACCTTGCGCTGGTCGTTGGCGACGTCGTCGTATTCCAGCAACTGTTTGCGGATGTCGAAGTTGCGGCCTTCCACCTTGCGCTGGGCGTTCTCGATGGCGCGCGTCACCCAGGGATGCTCGATGGCCTCGCCTTCCGGCATCTTCAGCCGCTCCATGATGGCAGAGACGCGGTCGGAGGCAAAAATGCGCAGCAGAGAATCTTCCAGCGACAGGTAGAAGCGGCTGGAGCCGGG
>DAOMFG010000021.1:0-12877 GCA_035429685.1 Methylophilaceae bacterium
TCTTGCCGGTGACGTGCCTGGTCATCATGACCATGCGCGCCACCCAGAAGAAGATGATGTCGAAGCCGGTGACCAGCACCGACGACGGCAGGTAGAGATCAAGCGCCGGGTTGGACTTGGCCGGCCACTCCGGCGTCCAGTCCAGGGTGGAGAACGGCCACAGCGCGGAGGAGTACCAAGTGTCCAGCACGTCCTCGTCACGCGTCAGCGGGCCAGCATAGCCTTCCTCGTCCGCTAGATGGCGCGCCTCGGCTTCGTCATGGGCCACGAACACCTCGCCATTGACGCCGTACCAAGCCGGAATCTGGTGACCCCACCACAACTGGCGCGAAATGCACCAGTCCTGGATGTTGTTCAGCCACTGGTTGTAGGTGTTGACCCAGTTTTCCGGATGGAACCGGATTTCGCCGGAGCGCACGACCTCGAGCGCCTTCTCGGTGATCGACTTGCCGTCGGCGCCCGGTTTGGACATGGCGACGAACCACTGGTCGGTGAGCATCGGCTCGATGACCACGCCGGTGCGGTCGCCGCGCGGCACCTTGAGCTTGTGCTTGTCGATCTTGACCAGCAGGCCCAGCGCTTCGAGATCGGCGACGATGACCTTGCGCGCGTCGAAACGATCCATGCCGCGGTATTTCTCCGGGGCGTGCTCGTTGACCCTGGCATCCAGGGTCAGAATGGAAATCATCGGCAACTGGTGGCGCTGGCCCACGGCGTAGTCGTTGAAGTCGTGCGCCGGGGTCACCTTGACCACACCGGTGCCGAACTCGCGGTCCACGTAATCGTCGGCGATGATGGGGATTTCGCGCTCGGTCAGTGGCAACTTCACCGTCTTACCGATCAGGTGCGCGTAACGCTCGTCCTCCGGATGCACCATCACGGCGGTGTCGCCCAGCATGGTTTCCGGGCGGGTGGTGGCCACCACCAGGCTTTCCGAGCCATCCGCCAGCGGGTAGCGGATGTGCCACAGGGAACCGTCCTCCTCCTCCTGCACCACTTCCAGGTCGGAAACCGCCGTATGCAGCTTGGGGTCCCAGTTCACCAGCCGCTTGCCGCGGTAAATCAGGCCTTCGTTGTACAAACGCACGAAAGTTTCGGTAACCACCTTGTTAAGCCCGGCGTCCATGGTGAAGCGCTCGCGGCTCCAGTCGGGCGAGGTGCCCAGACGGCGCATCTGGCGGGTAATAGTCGAGCCGGAATGCTCCTTCCACTCCCACACTTTTTCCAGGAATTTCTCGCGGCCGAGGTCATGGCGCGACAGGCCCTGGGCGTCGAGCTGGCGCTCCACCACGATCTGCGTGGCGATGCCAGCGTGGTCGGTACCCGGCTGCCACAGGGTGTTGTCGCCCTTCATGCGGTGATAGCGCGTCAGCGCATCCATCAGGGTCTGGTTGAAGCCGTGCCCCATGTGCAGCGTGCCGGTGACGTTGGGCGGCGGCAACAGGATGCAGAAGTTGTCGGATTTTTCCGTGTCCAGGCCAGCGGCAAAGTAGCCCCGGTCTTCCCAGAAGGAGTACCAGCGGTTTTCTATGTTCCTGGGTTCAAAGGATTTGTCGAGTTCGCTCATGGGGCGCGATTCTACCACAGCGCGGCCCCCAGCCCGATGGAGGCCGTCCCGGCAGCCGCCGCAAAAAACGTCAGCAGGTGTATCCAGCCCCACCGCACATAACGATTCTTCAGCTGCTGCGGCGACAGGTTGGAAAGCAGATACATCTGGCCGCCGGAGGGCGCCCGCATGACGTGCACCCCGGGCTGCATGCGCAGATCGCGATGCTGCTTTTCCACTTCGCGGATGGCGGCACGTCGGGCAAGTTCCCATTCCTGCAGGTCGATCTGTCCGTCGCGGTTGAGATCGAAACGCTTCAGCAGCGAGAGCTGGTCTTTTTTCCACTCGGCCAGCATGGCCACAACGTCCTGCTTGAGGTCGAGATGTGCATTGGCGCCGCCTACCGTGGTGAATTCGCCCAAGGCATAAATATTGTCGCTGGCGAACAGCTGCTCTTCGATGTGCTTGTAGTCGCCCTCGATCCAGGTACGGGAATGGGTCGTGATGACTTCGGCATGATCCGGGTCGATCAGGCAGCGGCCGCTGCCATCCTCCAGCGCGAACAGCGTATCGCTGGTGCCGCGCGCGATCTCCGCCCATTCGCCATCGGAATTCTTCTGGTAGGTGACGTGGCGGTACCATACGCAGGGCATGCCGCTCAGCCGGCTCCGGGCCAGGAACTCCGCCCCCCTGACTGCCGGCCCGTAAAGCTCGACATAGCCTTGGGCAGCAGAAGCCACCCTGGAAGTGGGCGTGTCGGCAATGGCGCGGTTACGCCTGAGATTGGAAGCCCAGGCAACGAAGCTGATGACGGAAATCAGGCCCAGGCAGGCCACCCAGACCGGCGGCTGGTTGATGCGCAACGCCACCAGTATGAGCACCAGATGGCCGCAGGAAGTGATCAGGTTGGAATAGCCGGACTTCAATGCTTCGCACATCCCTTTCCGCCCAGCGCATTGTCAGGATGACTTGTTAGCCAAAGCGCCTGGCAACGTCCACGTCTTCCAGTTCTGCCGCTTCGAAACGCAGCATCTCGGCATCGCTGAAATTGAACAACCGCGCCACGATCAGGTCGGGAAACTGCTCAATGCGCACGTTGTTGATATTGGCGCTCTCGTTGTAAAACTCGCGACGGTCGGCAATGGCGTTCTCCAGGCCGGTGATGCGCCCCTGCAGATGCAGGAATTGCTCGTTGGCCTTGAGCTCGGGATAAGACTCCACCAGCGCGAACAGGCTGCCCAGCCCGGCGCGCAACGCACCTTCCGCCGCGCCGAGGGCGGCGATGTTGCGCGACTCGCGCGCATCGGCGACGCGGGAGCGCGCCTGGATGACCTTTTCCAGGGTTTCCTGCTCGTATTTCATGTACTGCTTGCAGGTATCGATCAGCTTGGGCAGTTCATCGTGGCGCTGCTTGAGCAAGACGTCGATATTCGCCCACGCCTTGGCAACGTTGTTCTTGAGCAGCACCAGATTGTTGTAAAGCATCACCCCATACACCAGCGCCACCACCAGCACCGCTACAACGATCACGCTCACCATCGCATCCCCTTTGGACGAAGCGCCGGGCGGAACCCGGCAGTCCCCGCAACTCTAGCAATTTCTGCTAGGATTTCAAGCGTCATCTTCAAGGAATTCCATCGTGCTGCAACCGCTATGGGCTTGGGCCATTCTCGGCCTCGTGCTGCTCGGCGCCGAAATGCTGAGCGGAACGTTCTACCTCCTGTGGTTCGGTATTGCGGCGCTGTGTGTGGCGCTGCTTCTGGCGCTCTGGCCAGACGCACCGTTTTCGCTGCAACTGCTGGCGTTTTCTGTACTCGCCCTGACTTCGCTGACAGTCTGGAAACTCAAGTACCACGGAAAGGTGGCCGACCTGCGGATAGGCCAGTCCCACGGTGACGCCATCGGCCAGGCAGGGCGCATCAGCGCGACGGTGGCACCAGAACAATTGGGGCGCATCACCTTCACCATGCCGGTGATGGGTAGCCGCGAATGGACAGCCGTCTCGGATGAACGCATCGAAGCCGGCGAGACCGCCGTGGTGTCTGGCATCGAGGGTAACTATCTGCGCGTCAACCGCGCCAATTAGGGAGTCATCAATGTTCGAATTCACGCTGGTTCTGCTGTTCCCCGTCGTTGTCGGCATCTGGATGGGGGTGCGCATCGTGCCGCAAGGCGAGGAATGGGTGGTGGAACGTCTCGGGCGCTTCCACGTGGTATTGAATCCCGGCCTCAGCATCATCGTCCCGTTCATCGACCAGGTGCGCTACAAGGTCACCACCAAGGACATCATCCTGGACATCCCGGAGCAGGAAGTCATTACCCGCGACAACGCCGTCATCCTGGCCAACGCCATCGCCTTCCTCAAGGTCAGCAATATCGAGCGTGCGGTCTACGGCATCGAGAACTTCCGCGAGGCCATGCGCAATATGGTACAGACCAGCCTGCGCTCCATCATCGGCGGCATGGACCTGAACTCCGCCCTGTCCTCGCGCGACCGTATCAAGGCGGAACTGAAGACTGCCATCGCCGACGAAGCCATCGACTGGGGCCTGACGGTCAAGTCAGTCGAAATCCAGGACATCAAGCCTTCGCCCAACATGCAGAAGGCAATGGAAATGCAGGCCTCGGCCGAACGCGAACGGGTGGCGCTGGTGACCCGCTCGGAAGGCGAGAAGCAGGCCATTATTCTCAACGCCGAAGCGCGCCTGGAAGCCGCGCGGCGCGACGCGGAGGCGCAGGAGGTGGCGGCCAAAGCCAGCGCGGAGGCCATGCGCCTCATCGGCGAAGCGGTCAAGGACAGCAACGCCTCCGCCACCTTCCTGCTCGGCGACCGCTACATCCAGGCCATGCAGAAACTCTCTACCTCGGAAAACAGCAAACTGGTGCTGCTGCCCGGCGACCTCGTTGGGGCGGTGAAAAGCCTGCTTGGGTCGAAATAGCGCACAGGCAAATCAACCCCGCTCGACGGGGATTCGCTTTTACCAAGGGAAGGGATGACGCATGGCTTTCAAGGATTTCGTCAAAAACAATTTCGTGCTGATCGTCGGACTTGCCCTGCCTGTGCTGCTGATGTTCGGCTTCATGATCGCGGGCAGCCTGCCCAACATCGTGACCGACCCACCCAAATACGACCTTGTTTTTGCCGTGGCTGACGTTGGCAGCAACAACCTGCCGATCGCCCTCAAGCTCACGGTCGACAAGGACGGCACCCTGAAGGCGCAGTACACGCCCAACCGCAAGGAAGGCCACCTCTACAACGCGTGGAAGAAGCTTTATATTTACCAGGCCAAAACGCAAAAGGTACGCGAACTCCCCTTCCCCTATCCCGCCGACATGGAAAAAATTGTCGATGTGAAAGAAGAAATCGTGGAGGCGACCAAAGAGCTGAAACTCGACACCACTTCCGAATCCCCCGACGGCTACAACCTCTCCTACGACGGATATAGCCACAGCGGGCTGGTCGGTGAACTGTTCATGGGCAATCGGTATAGCAGCGAACCGCAACTGCGGAAGGGCGGCAGTGCGATCAGGCTCGTATCCGGCAACGCGCGCACCAACTTTTATTACGGCAACATCGAATTCATCGGCTGGGTCATGGATAAATGAGCACAAGGCAGGACGCCATCATCGAGGTGGTCGATATCATCAAGCGCCACAACCTCAGCCTGGTGGAGATCGCCGAGGCGCTGAAAGGCGGCCTGGAGATCAAGGCAGAGCGATCGAGCGGAATTCTGTCCCGGCTGTTCGGCTATATCGGCGGCATATTCGTGTTTGCCGGGCTGGCGATTTACATCGGGATGCAGTGGAGTAGCCTAAGCCCGGCCAGCCGCATTCTGCTGACGCTAGGCACCGGCTTCAGCGTCTTTGTCCTGGCGCTGGTCTGCACTACGGACGACCGCTTCGAGAAAGCGGCAACGCCGCTATTTCTCGTCGCGGCATTGCTGGAACCCACCGGCATCCTGGTCACCCTGCATGAGTTCTCGCGCGGTGGCGATCCGGCCTACGGCTTGCTGTTCCTGAACCTGGTAATGGCTATCCAGCAAGGCTGCGCCTTTTACGCCAGGCGGCGCAGCGTACTAGCGGTCACGGCGGTTTACTTTTCAGTCGGCTTCTTTGTCATCACCTTCGACCTGCTGCATGTCGAGCGGCACCTCATCGGCCTGACCATCGGCCTTTCCCTGCTGAGCATCGGCTGGAGCATCGACAAGTCGCGGCACAAGCCGGTGGCGGCATTGGTATATTTCGTCGGCGCCATCCTGTTTCTGGCCACAGCCTACGACTGGCTGGACCATCGCCCATACCAAATCCTGTTCCTAGCGCTGGCCTGCGGCACGATCTTCCTGAGCACCGTGGCACGCTCCCGCACGCTGCTGCTCATCGGCACGCTGGCCCTCATCGGCTATATCGGCAAATACATGGCCGAGCATTTTGCCCACAACCTCGCCGGACCAGTCGGCCTGATGCTGGCCGGATTCCTGCTGATCGCCGTCGGCGCGCTCGCGGTTCGCATCAACAACCGGTATATCCGGGAAAAACGCTAGCCTCTCAAAAGACCGCTTCTCAGGCGCAAACGCCGCAAGCCGGATCTCTTTTCAGCTGGATGCTGCGCCACTCCATCGCCAGCACATCCAGCAACAAGAGCCGCCCCTGCAGGCTTTCGCCCACGCCCAGCAGCAGCTTCATCGCCTCAGCCGCCTGGGTGGTGCCGATCATGCCGACCAGCGGTGCGAACACGCCGAATTCCGCACAGCGCATCTCGCCCACCCCATCCTCGGCGCCCACGTCCGGAAACAGGCAGTGGTAGCACGGGCTATCGGCATGGCGCATGTCGAACACGCTCACCTGCCCCTCGAAGCCGATGGCGGCACCGGACACCAGCGGCTTTTTCAACTGCACGCAGATTCTGTTGAGCGCGTAGCGGGTCTGGAAGTTATCGCTGCAGTCGATCACCACGTCGGCATCGCGCGCCAGCTCGGTGAATTCATCCTCGGTGGATTTGCGCGGAATGGGCACCACCGTGATTTCCGGATTGATCACCGCCAGGGCCTGCTGCGCTGACAGCGCCTTGTTGACGCCGACCGACTGGGTGGTATGGATCACCTGCCGCTGCAGGTTGGAAAAATCGACATCGTCGTAATCACAGATGGTCAACTTTCCTACCCCGCCCGCCCCCAGATACAGCACCACCGGCGACCCCAGCCCGCCGGCGCCGACGATCAAGGCATGGGATTGCGCCAGCTTTTCCTGTCCCTCGTAGGCGATCTGCGGCAGCAGGATGTGGCGGCTGTAACGGAGCAGCTGGTGGTCGTTCATGGGGCCCTATTTAAGGCAGCTGGCCGGCAGCAACCATGCGACTGTATAACAAATTAGGAGATATCCAGGTCACACTATCGTCGAATTCATTGGCGCCGGGCACCGGTTCGTGGCTGACAAACACCTGATCATCATCGTAGTTCTTGCTTTCATCCGTACCAGTACCCCCAGTAGACGCATTCTTCCCGGCAGAAAAAATGACGGCCACCGCCGTAGTCGTCAGTGATGTGGCTGTACCGCAGGTAGTGGCTGTCACTCCGCTGCCCGATGTACACACACGCAGGGCGGGTGCCAGTGTCGCCATACCGATGCCGCGCATTCCCCCAGGCGTGGTAAAGGCACTCGCGTTGGCCGTGGTCACCGCATAACGAATGCGATTGACAGAGTTGCCACTCCATCCGTCCATAGCGTAACCGCCCCCATCGACGTTGCTCAGGCCAAGCGTGGCAGCTGGTAAAAACCCATCGTAATCGTGGTTGCAGTCACCACCGCCCCCCGGGTCTTCAATCCCCAAGGAAGTGCTGCTGGCTGGGCACGGCAATCGACCATTGGCCATGGCAAAACCAATAATGGCTTCCTTGGCTTCTTCCAGTCGCTTGCTGGTGTCCTGGTACCCACGCACATCCATCTGCGCCGAAAGTGGCATCAGCAAACCGCCCAGCAACAAGCCAACAATGACCAGCACTACGGCCAATTCGACCAAACTAAAACCTTGGCTATCCTTCATGTTTTATTTGCACCTGTAATGTCAGTGATAAGCCACGACATCGTTGAATCCAGAAGTCATATTTTGTTTGGCAAATGAAACCCCTCCTGTACTATTCGGGGTTTCCAGATAATTGCTTAATGTTCCCTTGTCAGCGGGAGTAGATCGCATTTGTCCGGCCAGCTTCTGGCCTGCGACCAGCACAACAACCCGCTTATCTGCGGTGGCTGTTGGCGGCAATACCGTGAGGCATGCACCGCACCCTGGAGTAGCAATAGTAGGCTTGTACCCATCTGCCAATGCAAAAAATACCATTTCCTTCCAATTCAACCACCAACCAGTACCGCCTACCGGAATTGCGCAGGCGCCTGACCAATTACCTCCCATTGGGCTATCTGGAACCCTGCCAAAGAAATTATTTACAGTACCAACATAGGTTGGGGGCATCACTGTATCAAGCATGGCAGGCCAAGGGTAAGCGCCTGTAGGCGGTACCGGTGGCGGCACCGCCACTGGTGCGGAAGCATAAACATCCAGACACTTCAACACCTCGCTTGCTACCCGCTTTTCTACCACAGCAAACAACTCGTTGTGGGATATCGTCAGTAATCTATCGTTGAAACTACCCGCTGCACCCGACGTTACAAAAATACTATCGCCGTCGTTATTAGATAGATCAAGATACTGAGTTACATCAGGCGGATTGGCAATTGTGGGGATCGGGCGCGTCTGCCCGGCCAAAATGGTGCCGGGAGAAAAAACTATGGCTATCGCACTGCCAGCCACCCCATCAACAGTCAATTGTGCCGGCGTGTCGCTATTGATCGTGGTGCTGCGGAAACCAGGAGAGATCGCGTACCACAAGTTATCGCCATTGCCATCTCTTAATTCGCCGAGCCCTAAAGACCGCCAGGGCAATCGGCCTACTGCCGGCAGCGTACATGCGCTCTTGGCATTTCCTTCAGTAGGCAGGCCGATCAATGTTGTATCTTCCGGGCATGGCAATTGGCCTAACTGCGTAAGCGTGGTTCGTGTTGCTGCCCATCCGATAATTGCAGCTTTCGCCAAGGCCAGAGACTCTGCCGTCTTTTGATCCCGCTCGATTTTGACCGCATTGCCATCCAGCGCATGAACTAGATAGACCGTAGCCACCAGCCCGACAATGAACAACAGCATGATCAGCACCATGCCTTGCTGCCCTGGGTGCTGATCTCGGCGCCAGGCGGCCATTACGGTTTTTTACTGGCCGAAGGCATGGATGGCACCTCTGTTACCTGAGGATGCTGGTCTTCTTTCCCGGCCAGACTATCTTCGGCCGCACTCTTTTTTGCTGGAGGCGCCCCAGATGACATGGCTTCGGCGTTGGACAACTCGCGAGCATTCTCCACCACCTTGCCGCTTGCAGGATCGTAGGTTTGCCCGGCTTTCAACTCGACCGTCTGGCCAGTACCGGGCACCTTGACACGCACACGGTCACCCGATGCGCCAAGCTTGCCGACTTCGATTTCGCCATGCCTGGAGGTTTCCTGTACCGGCTGGCGGTTGACCCAGACCGTGGCCTTGCCATCGCTGCGTTTGACGTAGCCTTGCATGGTGACGGCAGAGGGGGCGACGGGCGTGGCAACAGCTTTTTCGGTACCTTCATCTGGTGGTTGTTCTGCCGCGACAATTTTTTCCGGCGGCCTGCTGGTCTGGCGCAGATAATTCAGATTGTTACGTTCGGCAGGGGTCATGAACAGCCGGCCAAACTGGTCATCGGCGGACGCCAGCGCCGGGATCAGGCATGCCAGAAACATGACATGACGTAACGGAGTCATGGCGTCACTCCCGTTTTCTGCGGCTCGGTAATCGTCAGCCAGTCAATTTCGCAGCTGGCGTTCAAATTGGGCAGGAACTTGTTCCTGGCGGCAGTGGCAATCCTGGTGATAGTACAGTCGCGTAGCGTGAAAGGGGCTTGGTTGGCCGCCGACATCGCGTTGATAATGGTCAGCAAATCGCCTTCGTGCAGCAGGGCGGATTCAATCTTCATGGCGGAGCGGTGCAATTCAAAAGGTCCGCTATTGAGACTGAAGCTGGGCTTGTACTTCTCCTGGCTGCCAATGCTGTAGGTAATGCCGAACAGCTTGTATTGCTGGTTGACGTTGCGCAGATGGTCGATCCATTCGATGCGCCGTTCCTCGCCAACGAAACCACGATCGATCAGATCCTGGTAATGCGGCAGATACTTGATGATGGCTTCTTTTTCGGCGCCGGATTCCTGATAATGCCGGCGCGCCTGCTCGAGTTGCGACTGCTGTGCCTGCATGGCCTGGAATGCCAGATCTTGCTGGCGAATGGTATACCAGTTGAGCAGGAACACGACGAGCAGCACTGCAGCCAGCGCCAGCAGGGGTGGTTGCAGTGTTTGCCAGTCCTTAGCGTTCAGTTTCATGGTTGCGTGACTTCCGGCTTAAGAATGACTTTAAGCTTGAACTGGGCTGCCGGCATTTGCTGCGCGGCGGCATCCAGCGTGCTGCCCTGCAAACTGGTTTGAGAGCTGACGTTGACTGGCTGCTGCACCACCTGCACCTGCCCGACCCGGGGATCCTTGCGCATCAGGTCGGCAAGCCGGTTGACGCTATTCAGCGCTGCGCGGTAGTCCCCCTGGAAGTTTCTGATTTCACCATCCAGAAAACCTGTTTCGTAAAGTGTCCCCGATTCCGAGACACCCTGGGCAGCCTGGGCTTGTGACTGGACAGCATCATCCTTGCTGTTGATGTCTGTGGTCAGCTTCCAGCGCAAACGCTGCAATAGAATCTCGGGGGCATTGTCCAGTGAAGCTGAGACGGCCTGCATTAAGCGCAGCGGAGTTTTTGCATTGGCAGCGATCGTATCCGACATTTCCACTGCAATTCTCAGGTTTTCTCCATTCAGCGGGGTGCTGGGGAAATTCCTGGCCACCTCGTTGTACATGTCCTCCTGTAAACGCGTTTGCGTCCTTGCTGTTTCAGTCTGCGCCTTGTAATCCATGGTGTTGAACACGTTAAGAGCGGCCACCAGAAAGCCGCCGAGCAGCATCGCGGCGGCGGAGAGCCAGAGGATGCCGCTCAGCCGTTGTATCCAATGGCTCCGGGTTTGCTCCTGCGATGCCAGATTGACTGACACCCCCCCCTTCGCCAACACCTGCATGTAGAGCAATTCCGGAAATGCCCTCAGCTGTTGCGGTTCCAGCCCGAGCCGCTGCGCGAGCTCCACTGAGTCCAGCGCCTTGCACTCGATGTTAGGGTCCACACCCATGCGACGGCAAACCACTTCGCCTTGCTGCCTTGGTGCCAGCACTAACAGGTTCAGAATGGTGTCGCGCGCGATCAGGCGCTGGCTGAGCAGATAAAGGCGGGTTTTCTCGGTTTCCACTTCGTACAGTTCCGCCAGCCGCTCCTGGTTCGGATCGGCTGCGGGTGCCAACCGGCTGACCCGCAAGCGGCCTTGCTGGAAATAGGTCTGCCGCAAGCCGGTGCCCTGCCAGTCCGTCAACAGCAGATCGGGAGCAACAAGTTTGAGGCGATTGACCAGAGCCTGGCTTACCATCGGCAGCAGGTATATCCCGGCCAGTGGCGCATGCAACTCTTCAATAGCCAGCACCCAAAGATTGAGGCTATCGGCGTTGTTGAGCGCCTGAAACAAATAGATATCGTCGCGGCGCTTGTCTTTTTCGCGACCAATCAAGCTGGCAGCCCGGTATTTGGCGTTGCGATACAACTGGCCAAGACGCCGCTCCACCAGACCTCGGCGTGCTTGACCAATGGCGTGCGGCAAGGTTTCGAGGCGATAGTCTTCCTCGACCGCATCAACGATCAGATAAACCGGGATATTTTTATACTGGCGCAGGAAATGCCTGAAATTCTCATGTCCTGCTTCGTCGTTGTGGAACGCCTCGCATGAACGCAACCGCCCCATGCGCCAAAACCCTGCAGTCAGGCGATTGGGAAATGCAGTCAGAATTATCTTTGAAAGCATGGGCTAAAATTTGAACTTGGTCATCGAATCATACACCGGGCCCAGCACAGCAAACATGATCATGGCCAGCAATGCCCCCAGGATCACGGTCAACGCCGGCTCCAGCATTTTCAGCATTTTTTCCACAGACTCTTTCACGTCGCGATCGTAGAAGTAGCTGATATTCAGCAGAGATTTGTCCAACACACCGGTATTTTCACCTACACGGATCATGCGCACCACCAGAGGCGGAAACAATCCCGCATTATGGAAACTCTCGCTCATGCTGTCACCGGCATTGATCTGCTGGTATACCCGATCCAGCGCATCCGCTACGACCCGGTTGCCCGCGATGTCCTGGCAAGTTTTGATGGCGTCGAGAATGGGGATGCCGGCCTGGTACATCAAGGCGAAATATCTGGCGAAACGCGCCAGGATGATTTTTTGCAGAAAAGACCCGGTGACCGGCAAATGCAATTTTACAAAGTCGTAACGGTAACGTGCCGCCGCACTATACCTGATGGCAATACCCAGCCCCAGCACCACCAGCGCCGGCAAAGAAAAAATCAACCACCAGTAATTAACGAAAAATTCAGAAACCACGATCAGTATCTTCGTTTCCAGCGGCAACTCCTGCCCCATGTTGCGCAGGAAAGTAACCATTTGCGGCACCAGATAGATCATCAGGAAAGTAATCGCTCCCACCACCACCAGCAGCAAGAAGACAGGGTAAGCTAGTAGCCGCTTGGTCTGGGAAATCAGTTCGTCCTGCCACTTCAGCGTCGACGCCAGGTTCTCGAACACCTCGGGCAGCCTGCCACTCTGCTCGCCGGCCCGCACCAGGCTCACGAAAACGTTGCTGAACACGTTGGGGTGCGAGGCAAGCGCCTGAGAAAACTGCTTGCCACCTTCGACCTCGGAAATCAGGGCGCCGATGACTTCACGGAAGCCTGGGCTCTCAGTACCGTCATGCAGATCGGTCAGGCCTTCCATCAAGGGAACGCCTGCCCGCGCAAGCTGCTCCATCTGGAAACAGAACATCACCAGATCTTGCAGGCTGACCTTCTGCCCGCTGAATAACCCCCGGTTTTGGGCAGCAAGGTTGAAACTGATGAGATCGAGCCCCATGCGGTTGAGGCGCAGTTCCAGATCCACATCGTTCACCGCATCCATCCTGCCTTGCGCCGGGTGGCCGGCCTGATCAACTGCCTTGTAGCTGAAATATGGCATGCGGCTTATACCCGACTGGTCAGGTCAATCACGCGCGCAACCTCGGCCAGGCTGGTCCGGCCCTCGAGGATGCGCCTGATACCGTCTTCCGCCAGCGGGACAAACCC
>DAOMFG010000022.1:0-12719 GCA_035429685.1 Methylophilaceae bacterium
CGGCCGTCCCTTGCATGGTACCTTAATTACGAATTCTTTGATTACGGTTTCGGCCAGGGCGAACGCTTGCGGCGTATCCGGGTCGATCACGATCTGTGACATGCCGGTGCGGTCACGCAGGTCGATGAAGATCACGCCGCCGTGGTCGCGACGGCGGTGGGCCCAGCCGCAGAGGGTGACGGTCTGGCCGATATGTTGGCGATTCAGCTCGCCGCAGTAGTGAGTACGCATAATTTTCTGGTTTATCAGGTTGGGTTAATCGCCGGCGTAAGTGCTGGCCGGCGGGGATTTGTCGGAGGGCACGACGACCCCCATGGAGATGATGTACTTGAGCGCGTCATCCACGCTCATGTCGAGCTCGATCACTTCGCTCTCCGCCATCATCAGGAAAAAGCCCGAGGTCGGATTGGGTGTGGTCGGCACGTATACGCTGATATGGTTGCCTGGCAGATGGCGCGCCACGTCTCCGCCCGGATGCCCGGTCTGGAATGCGATGGTCCAGCTGCCCTTGCGCGGATACTCTACCAGCAGGGCCTTGCGGAACGCCTGGCCGGAATCGGAAAACAGCGTGTCGCTGACCTGTTTGACACTGTAATAGATGGATTTCACCACCGGCACCCGTGCCAGCAGCGCCTCCCAGAACAGGATGATGCGCTTGCCGAAGAAATTGGTGGCGATCATGCCGGTGACCAGTACGATCAGCAGCGTCAGCACAGCGCCAACGCCCGGGATGCTGAAGCCGAACAAGGCCAGCGGCCGCCAGGAAGCCGGCAGCAGCAGCAGGCTCTGATCCATCATGCCGATCAGCGTCTTCAACACCCAGATGGTGATCGCCAGCGGTACCAGTACCAGCAGGCCGGTGATCAGATAACGTTTGAACACGATGGAGTAGGGATTGTTAATGGCAGGCACAACTACCGCCGCATGGCGTAGCCGCAGGAGCGGATGCCGCTTCTTCCTTGGGCTTGGCGCCACCTTTGAAGTCGCTGGCGTACCAGCCGCTGCCCTTGAGCTGGAAGCCGGCGGCAGAAAGCTGCTTGGCATAGGTTTCCTTGCCGCACTGCGGGCAGGCGGTCAGCGGCGCGTCACTCATTTTCTGCATCACGTCTTCCGCGTGGCCGCAGGAAGAGCAACGGTATCCATAAATCGGCATGGTCAATACCTCCTTTGAAATCAATCAAAAACGCGCTGAATTATACCCGATTCAGTCCTGTTTCCTGAAATTGGGGCAAGCGGACTGCTTTCAAGAAAACCCGGAAAACAAAACCGGCCCGCAGGCCGGCTGTTGTTGCGGCTGGCAGGTACCCGCTAGAACGGGATATCGTCCTCGAAATCATCGAAACCTGTGCTGCCACCAGCCGGTTTGGCGGCCGCTGGCGCGGGCTGTCTTGCCGCCGGTGCGGCGTTGTTGTCGCCGCCATCGTCCATCACTTCAAAAGCGTTGCCGCCGCTTCGGCTGCCCAGCATCTGCATGCGGTCTGCAACGATTTCCGTGGTGTACTGATCCTGGCCCTCCTTGTTCTGCCACTTGCGGGTTTGCAAGCGGCCTTCGATGTAGACCGAAGAACCTTTCTTCAGGTATTGGCCGGCAATCTCAGCCAGCTTGCCGAACATGGCGATGCGCACCCATTCGGTACGTTCCTGTTTTTGCCCGGATTTGTCCTTGAAGCTGTCGGTGCAGGCAATAGAGAAATTCGCTATCGCATCGCCGCTCGGCATGTAGCGGATTTCAGGATCGCGCCCGAGATTGCCGATGAAAATGCATTTGTTTACTGATGCCATGTCATTCTTCCCTTTCGATCAAGTTGCGTGCGCCGGTTTCATCCCACTCGCCCAGGCGCACTTTCAAATAGGCCACACCTTCATCCGCATCGACCACGGCCTCTACCACACCGTCCAGCCGGCCCAGTTGCGCCGACAATCCTGCCGCATCCATTGTGTTCACATGATACATCCGAGTACGCACAGCGGGGGGCGTCTGCATTGACAAAGCCAGCAGCAGCCAGGCGGAACAGAGCCCGGCAGCGAACACGAATACTGATGCCCCGCCCACGTGCTGCGCCAGGAAACCGCCCAGTGCGCCGCCGAGGAACAGTCCGAAAAACTGGAAGCTGTTGTAGACGCCGATGGCGGTGCCTTTGCTGCCGGCCGGGGCGATCTTGGATACCAGCGACGGCAGCGTGGCCTCCAGCAGGTTGAAGGCGAGGAAAAACAGGAACAGCGATGCCAGCACGCCGTGGAAGTTGTGGATGGACACCGCCATCAGCAGCATGGACAGCAGCAGCAAGGCCACTGCACCGCAGAACACCGGTTTCATCTTACCGCGTGTTTCGCCGATGATGATGACCGGAATGACAGCCAGGAAGGAAATCGCCATCACCGGCAGGTAGACTTTCCAGTGTTCGTTGACCGCCAGGCCGCCGATATCGAGCAGCGCCAGCGGCACTACCACGAACAGCCCGCGCATAGCCGCGTGCAGGCTGAAGATACCGAAATCCAGGCGTTGCAGTTCCGGGTTTTTGAGTACGGCGGCAATCTGTCCCGGCACGGTTTCGGCGTCGGCGTGGACGTGGCTGACGCGCGGATCTGGTACGACGAAGCGTACCACCGCCATCGCCAGCAGCGCCAGCACGCCGGTCATGGCGAAGATGCCGGAGACGCCGATCACCGGAGCCAGTGCCGGCCCGGCCACCATGGAGGCGCCGAAGGTGACGCCGATGCTCATGCCGATCACCGCCATCGCCTTGGAGCGGTGTTCCTCGCGCGTGAGGTCGGCGGTGAGCGCGATCACCGCTGCCGCGATCGCGCCGGTGCCCTGCACCAGCCGGCCCAGGATGATCATGTGGATGTTGTCTGCCCCGGCGGCGATAAAGCTGCCCAGCGCGAACAACGCCAGACCGGCGTAGATTACCCGCTTGCGGCCATAGCGGTCGGACAGCAGGCCGAACGGGATTTGCAGGAAGGCCTGCGCTAGGCCATCGATACCCAATGCGATGCCGACCAGGAACGGACTGGCCCCGCCCGGCAGGTGCTGGGCGTAGATCGCCAGCACCGGCAGGATGGAAAACATGCCGAACATGCGCAAGGCAAACACCAGTGCCAGGGCAACGGTGGCGCGTAGCTCGAGAGGAGTCATTTTGTCGGCAGCGGAGTGCATGAAAATTCTGATTGAGGGTAAAGCTGGAAATTGCGTATATTAACAGGTTGGCTTTTTATACGAGTATCGGCATGGATTCCATCCGCATCCGCGGTGCACGCACGCATAACCTGAAAAACGTTTCGCTCGATCTGCCGCGCAACAAGATGATCGTGATTACCGGACTATCCGGCTCAGGCAAGTCCTCGCTCGCGTTCGACACCCTGTATGCCGAAGGCCAGCGCCGTTACGTAGAATCGTTGTCGGCCTATGCCCGCCAGTTCCTGGCGCGCATGGAAAAACCGGACGTGGACCTGATCGAGGGACTTTCTCCGGCCATTTCCATCGAGCAGAAATCCACCTCGCACAACCCGCGCTCCACGGTCGGCACCGTCACCGAAATCCATGATTATTTGCGCCTGTTGTACGCCCGCGCCGGCGACCCGGAGTGCCCGGAGCACGGAATTAAATTAGAGGCCCAGACGGTGTCGCAGATGGTGGACAGTGTGCTGGCGCTGCCAGAGGACACCAAGTTGATGATCCTCGCCCCGGTGGTGGCCAACCGCAAGGGCGAGCAGGTAGACCTGTTCGACGACCTGCGCGCGCAGGGCTTCGTGCGGGTACGGGTGGACGGCACCATTTACGAGCTGGACAACCCGCCCAAGCTGGCCAAGACCACCAAGCACAATGTCGATGTTGTCGTGGACCGCCTCAAAATCCGCGCCGACATCAAGCAGCGCCTGGCAGAATCGTTCGAGACTGCGCTACGCCTGTCGGAGGGCCGTGCGCTGGCGGTGGAAATGGACAGCGACAAGGAACAACTTTTCTCCGCCAAGTTTGCCTGCCCGGTATGCAGCTATGCGCTGCAGGAGCTTGAGCCGCGCCTGTTCTCCTTCAACAACCCGATGGGCGCCTGTCCCAAGTGCGACGGGCTGGGGCAGATCAGCTTTTTCGATCCCAGGCGGGTGGTGGCGTTTCCCCACCTGTCATTGGCTTCCGGGGCCATCAAGGGATGGGACCGGCGCAACCAGTTCTATTTCCAGATGCTGCAAAGCCTGGCCACGCATTACGGCTTCGACCTCGATGTCACCTTCGAGAGCCTGCCGGAAGCAATACAACAGGTGATCCTCAACGGTAGCGGCAAGGAAAGCATCCCGTTCAAATATCTCAACGAGCGCGGCACGGTGTTCCAGCGCAGCCATGCCTTCGAGGGCATCCTGCACAACCTGGAACGGCGCTACCACGAGACCGATTCCGTCATGGTGCGCGAGGAGCTGGCCAAGTACCTCAACTCCAAGCCCTGCCCAGAGTGCAACGGCACGCGATTGAGAAGAGAAGCACGCCACGTCAAGGTAGGGGAGAGCACCCTGCATCAGGTGTGCGAACTGCCGCTGAAGCAGGCGCTCACATTCTTCCATGGCCTCCATTTAAGTGGGCAGAAGCTTGCCATCGCCGACAAGATCGTCAAGGAAATCACCAATCGTCTGTCCTTCCTGACCAATGTCGGGCTGGATTATCTGTCGCTGTCGCGTTCGGCCGAAACACTGTCCGGCGGCGAGGCGCAGCGCATCCGACTGGCCTCGCAGATCGGCTCCGGTCTCACTGGCGTGATGTACGTGCTGGACGAGCCTTCGATTGGCCTGCACCAAAGGGACAACGACCGCCTGCTGGAAACCCTGCGCCGTCTGCGCGATATCGGCAATACCGTGATCGTGGTGGAACACGACCAAGACGCCATTCTCTCTGCCGACCACGTGGTGGACATCGGCCCCGGTGCGGGCGAGCACGGCGGCCAGATCGTCGCCCAAGGCACGCCGCAGGAGGTCAAGGACAACCCTGAGTCGCTGACTGGCGCCTACCTCAGCGGCCGCCAATCTATTGCCGTACCCGGCAAGCGCCACTTGCCTGACCCCAGGCGCTGGCTGCGGGTGGAGCAGGCGACTGGTAACAACCTGAAGAATGTCACGCTCAAGCTGCCGGTCGGTTTGTTGACCTGTGTCACCGGCGTTTCCGGCTCCGGAAAATCCACGCTGGTCAACGACACGCTGTTCCGCAGCGTCGCGCGCCACCTCTATGGCAGTAGCACAGAGGCGGCGCCATACGAGGAAATTCACGGACTGGAATTCTTCGACAAGGTGGTGGACGTGGACCAGTCGCCCATTGGCCGCACCCCACGCTCCAACCCGGCCACTTACACCGGTTTATTTACGCCGATCCGAGAGCTGTTCGCCGGCGTTCAGGAATCGCGGGTGCGCGGCTACGGGCCGGGACGCTACTCCTTCAACGTCAAGGGTGGCCGCTGCGAAGCCTGCCAGGGCGACGGCGTGATCCGCGTCGAGATGCACTTTCTGCCGGACATCTACGTGCCATGCGACGTGTGCAAGGGCCACCGCTACAACCGTGAAACCCTGGAAATCCAGTACAAGGGCAAGAATATCCACCAGGTGCTGGAAATGACGGTGGAACAGGCGCACGAATTCTTCCACGCCGTGCCGGTGATTCAGCGCAAGCTAAGCACTTTGCTGGACGTCGGCCTGGGCTACATCACACTGGGGCAGTCCGCCACCACGCTATCAGGTGGCGAGGCGCAGCGCGTCAAGCTGGCGCTGGAGTTGTCCAAACGCGACACCGGGCGCACCCTGTATATCCTTGACGAGCCCACCACCGGCCTGCACTTCGCCGACATTCAGTTGCTGCTCAACGTGCTGCACCGCCTGCGCGACCATGGCAACACCATCGTGGTGATCGAGCACAACCTGGATGTGATCAAGACGGCCGACTGGATTGTCGACCTCGGCCCCGAGGGCGGGGACGGTGGCGGCCTGATCATTGCCGAGGGCACCCCCGAGCAGGTGGCGCAGAACCCAGCCAGCCATACTGGGAAATATTTGCAGCCCATGCTTTAAGACAGGCCCGACGGCTCCGTTTGAGCCGACTGTGTAGAATAACGACATTTATTAAGACACCAGCATGGATTTTTTTCTCCTCATCAAAGCGCTGATCCTCGGTCTGGTCGAGGGCGCTACCGAATTTCTGCCGGTTTCCAGCACCGGCCACCTCATCATCGTCGGCGATCTGCTGCATTTCAACGATGGGCGCGGCAAGGTGTTCGAGATCGTCATCCAGCTCGGCGCCATCCTGGCGGTGTGCTGGGAATACCGGGCACGCATCGGCCATGTGCTGTGTAATGCCGCGGAACCTTCATCGCGCCGGCTGATCGGCAATCTGGCGCTGGCTTTCCTGCCGGCGGCGCTGCTGGGGCTGGCTTTCCATGACCAAATCAAGGAGCACCTGTTTTCGCCGGTGACGGTGGCGTGGGCGCTGATCGTGGGCGGCTTCGCCATCCTGCTGATCGAGAAATTTGCTCCGCAAGCCGATACGCCGACGGTTGACGATATGGACTGGAGGCACGCACTGAAAGTCGGCTGCGCCCAGGCGGTTTCGTTGATTCCCGGGGTCTCGCGCGCCGGGGCGACCATCCTCGGCGGCGTGGTGTTCGGCCTGTCGCGCCGGGCGGCGACGGAATTCTCGTTCTTCCTCGCCATTCCCATTATGTTCGCCGCCACCGGCTACGACTTGCTGAAAAGCTGGCAAGACCTGCACGCCGGCGATTTCGGCGTGTTCGCGGTCGGCTTCGCCACCGCCTTTTTCAGTGCGTTATTGGTGGTGCGCGGCCTGCTGCGCTATGTGTCGCACCACGATTTCCGCGTGTTCGCCTGGTACCGTATCGTGTTCGGCGTCCTGGTGCTCTGCTATTTCCAGGCATAAGGTCGTGTGCGACACGCATTCCCTGATCGAAACCCTGCACGGTTTTGCCGAACAGGCCAAGGAGCGTCCGCTGACCTTGGGGGAGGCGGTCGACGCCCTTGACGAGGCCGCTTATGCCTTCGTCGCGATCATCCTCGTCCTGCCATTCCTCCAGCCCATCCCGCTGGGACCGCTGACGGTAGCAGGTGGGCTCACGTTCGCCGTGCTGGGTTGGCAGCTGCTGCGCGGCCACGAGTCGCCCGTCCTGCCAAAGCGGGTGCGTGCAGTGGCCTTGCGTGAGCATACCTGGCGCCTCATGGTCAAGGTCAGCCTCAGGGTCATCGGATTCTGCCGTACGTTTACCCGGCCACGGCTCGTGCATCTCGTCAACGGGAGACTTGGGCGGCTCATGAGCGGGGGGATTCTGCTGGCCGGCGGCTTGCTGATGGCGATTCCGTTCCCCATCCCGCTACCCGGAAACAATGCCTTGCCAGTGCTAGCCATGCTGTTCTATTGCATTGGCGAACTGGAAGACGATGGGCTGATGGTATTCGTCGCCTTTTTCTGGCTGATTGTCACAGTGCTTTATTTCACCGCATATTTCCTGGCGCTGTGGTTTTTGGGAGAGGAAGCGCTTGCCTTTTTCAGGTAGGCGGCCGATGCTACACTTTCACTCAAGACTTAGCCATGTAGGGCGCGTCCATGAACAAATTCCTGAAATATTCCTTGATCGGTGCTGGCGGGCTGGTCGGCCTGTTGGTCGTCGGCATCGTCGTGCTGGCGCTCACTTTCAACCCCAACGACTACAAGCCGCTGATCGTCAAGCTGGTCAAGGAGAAGAAGCAGCGCACGCTTAACATCGAGGGCGACATCAAGCTGGCGTTCTGGCCCAAGCTGGGCGCCGATTTGGGCAAGGTGTCGCTGTCCGAGCACAACGGCGACAAGGAATTCGCCTCCATGCAGGGCGCCAAGGTGTTCCTTGCCGTCATGCCGTTGCTGAAAAAAGAGCTGGTGATCGACACCATCTATATCGATGGCGTCAAGGCCAACATTGTGCGCTACAAGGATGGCAGCACCAACTTCGACGACCTGCTGAGCAAGGAAGAAGAATCCGCGGAGATCAAGTTCGACATCGACGGCATTCGTGTTAGCAACGCCGCACTGTCGCTTACCGACGAGATGGGTGGCCGCCACTTGGCCATCGACCAGGCAAACATCAAGACCGGCCACGTTGCCAGGAACCAGCCCATAGACCTCGACGCGCAATTCCAGGTCAAGGCAGACAATCCGGCCCTGAATGCCAAGGTGCAATTCGAAGGCATACTGCTGGCTGACGCCGAGCACAAGCAGTACGGCGCCAAGGGCATGACGCTGGCGGTGCAGGGCGATGTGGCCACCATCAAAGCGCTCGATCTCAAGCTCTCCGGTAACCTCGATGCCAAGCCGGAAGCCATGGAATTCCAGCTGGATGACCTCAAGCTGACGGCCAAGGCCAATCTGGATGGCAAAACCACAGTACTGGAACTGGACGCGCCCAGCCTGACCGCGCAAAAAGACCAGGTGAACGGCAAGGAAGCGCACCTCAATCTGACGCAAAGCCAGGGAGAGGACACGCTTACGGCCAAGCTCGTCATTGCCGACCTCAAGGGTTCTCCCAAGGCGTTCCAGAGCAGCGGCATCAGCGGTGAAATTTCCGGCAAGCAGGGTGCTCGCAGCATTGCCGGAAAATTCTCCTCGCCGTTCTCCGGCAACCTGGAAGGGCTGGTGTTCGATCTGCCCAAGCTGGCTGGCAATGTCGACGTGAAAGACCCGGCGCTGCCCAACGGCGCGATGCAGGCCAGCTTCAACGTCAAAGCCCATGCCGATGTCAAGCAGGAGCAGGCGAGGGCAGCGCTGGATGCCGACATCGACGGCAGCAAGCTCAAGGGCAACGTCGCCGTGGCCGGCTTCGCCAAGCCCGATATCAAATTCGACCTGACCGCCGATCAACTCGACCTGAACAAGATACTGGGGGGCAAGAAGGAGTCCAGGCCGGAGGCTGCTCCTGCCAAGCCTGCCGATCTGTCGGCGCTGAAAAACGTACTGGCCGATGGCAAGCTGAATGTCGGGCTCATCAGCTACGACAAATACCGCATCGCCAATCTGGCGATGACCATCAAGGCCGACGGACAGGCGCTGAACGTCAACCCGCTGTCGGCCAAGTTCGACGACAGCCAGCTCAAGGGCAGCGTCGGTATCCGCCACTTCGAGAGACCCCTGTACGTGTTCGACCTCGATATCGACCGCATCGACGCCGACCGCTACGTGCCGCCCAGCGATCCCAAGGCCGCATCGACCGCGCCAGCCAAGCCGCTCGACCTGTCTGCGCTGAAGGCGCTCAATGCGGAGGGCAGCCTGCGCATCGGCAGCCTGAAGTACGGCAAGGTACAGGGCTCCAGTATCCGCATCGATCTCAAGGCCGATGGTCAGAAGCTCAGTGCTGACCCTTTTTCCGCCAAGGTGGATGACAGCCAAATCCGGGCCAGTCTTGGCATTACCCGGTTCGAGAAGCCAATTTTCAGTTTCAACGTGGATGTGGACAAGCTGGACGCGGATCGCTACGTGACCAAGAGCGACCAGCCGACGGCCAAAAGCAGCGGCGATACCCCGATCGACCTGTCGGCGCTGAAAACCCTCAATGCCAGCGGTGACGCGCGCCTGGGCTGGCTCAAGGTCGCCAATATCAGGACCAGCAACGTCAGGCTCAGCCTCAAGGCTAGCGACGGCCTGGTCGCACTGGCACCGTTTTCCGCCGACCTCTACCAGGGCGCCATGGCCGGTTCGCTCAACGTGGATGCGCGCGCTATCCCGGCTATCGCCTTCAAGCAGGACATGAAAGGCATCCAGATTGGCCCGCTGCTGGTGGACGCGATCAACAACGACATGCTGGAGGGCAAGGGCACGCTCAACGTGGATGTCAAAACCCAGGGCGTCAGCGTCAATGCGCTGAAAAAGGCGCTCAACGGCACTGCCGCCGTGGTGCTGGCTGACGGTGCGGTCAAGGGCATCGACATCGCCGGCACGGTGCGCGATATCAAGAACAAATTCAATTTCAAGGGCAATTCGCTGGGTGCCGACCAGAAGAAAAGAACCGACTTCAGCGAAATGACCGCCAGCTTCAAGATCACCAACGGCGTCGCCCACAACGACGATCTCAGCATGAAATCGCCACTGTTGCGCGTCACCGGCAGTGGCGACATCGATATCGGCAACGAGACCATCAATTACACTGCCAGGCCCACCGTGGTTTCCTCGCTCAAAGGGCAGGGCGGCTCCGATTTGCAGTCACTGGACGGCCTCACTTTCCCGGTAAAAGTCACCGGCAGTTTTGCCGCCCCCAAGTTTAATCTCGACTTCGCTGCCGTCGGTGCGGAAATTACGCAGAAAAACCTGCTCGGCAAGGTGGGGGGTGAAAAGGGCGCGGCAGTGCAAAAGCTGATCGGCGGCGACACTGCCGGCGCGCTACAAGGCCTGACCGGCGGCGCCAAGAAAGATTCACAGACGGCGCCAGCCGGCACTACCCAGCCCGCCCCGCAGGAGCCACCCAAGGCGACGCCGGAAGAAAAGGCGAAAAAGAAGCTGAACAAGCTGTTAGGGTTGTAGCAACCGTGAAACCCTGGCTCGTTCACGCATTTACCGCCATGGTCTTCGCCGGGCTGACCACGGTGATTGCCAAACAAGGACTGGCCGGCGTTTCTGCCGAACTGGGCATCGCCGTGCGCACCGTGTTCGTGTTTTTCTTCGTTATGGTGTTCGTCGCCTTCGCGGTGCCGCTGGCCGAGATCAAGGCCATCGAGCAACCCAGCCTGATGTGGCTGGGGATTTCCGCCTTCACTACAGCCATATCCTGGATCTATTTCTACAAGGCACTGAAGGAAGGCGACGTCGCCACCGTTGCCTTGATCGACAAGGGAAGCGTGGTGGTGGCTGTGATCCTGGCCTGGATTTTTCTGAAAGAGGTGCTGACGCTGCGTATCGTCCTTGGCTCAGCGCTCATCGTGGCCGGGCTGATCGTTATCTCACGGCGCTGATGTCGAGCTTTTCCAACCGCATCATCGCCTGGCAGCGCCGCCACGGTCGCCATGACCTGCCTTGGCAGAAGACGCGAGATCCCTACGCCATCTGGGTGTCGGAAATCATGTTGCAGCAAACCCAGGTCGCGGCCGTCATTCCCTATTACCAGCGCTTCATGGCGCGCTTTCCCGACATCGCCAGCCTCGCCGCAGCGGATGAGGACATCGTGCTGCAACACTGGAGTGGCCTCGGTTACTACTCCCGCGCGCGCAACCTGCATGCCGCCGCACAAAAACTGATGAACGAATTCGGCGGTCGTTTTCCGCAATCGCCCGAAGCCATCCAGCGCCTGCCCGGCATAGGCCGCTCGACCGCAGCCGCTATTGCAGCGTTCTCATTCGGACATTGCGGCGCCATTCTGGACGGCAACGTCAAGCGCGTACTCACGCGCTGTTTCGGAGTGGCTGGCTGGCCCGGCCAGCCAGCTATAGAAAAGCGACTGTGGGAACTGGCGGAAAGCCTGCTGCCGCAAACGGGTATCGCAGCCTACACCCAAGGACTGATGGACCTGGGTGCCTCTCTGTGTTCGCGCAGCAAACCCGCCTGCAGCCATTGCCCGCTGCTGAACGAGTGCGTCGCCCAGCGCGAGTGCCTTACCACCTCGCTTCCTTCCCCCAAGCCGCGCAAGGTGTTGCCGGAAAGGGCAACGACCATGCTGCTGCTGCTCGACGGCAACGATATCCTGCTGGAAAAACGGCCTTCCACCGGCGTCTGGGGTGGACTCTGGAGCTTGCCGGAAGTGGCCGGTGATGGGGATGCGCAGCATGTCGCCCGCCAACGCTTCGGACTGGAGACCGTGGCCAGGCCTGCGATGCCGACACTCACGCACGCTTTCACGCATTTCCGCCTGCATATCACCCCACAGCCGCTGCTGGTCACGAAATGGTTACAGCAAGGACTGGATTCGCGGGTGGTCTGGCTGGATATCGAGGATGCGCGCGGCGCAGCCCTGCCGACGCCAGTGCGGAGACTGCTCAACCAGTTGAGGAGAACCTAGCTGTTCAAGCAGGCCGCATGTGCGGATTGCGGCGGAAGTAGTCTTCCAGATTCTTCGGCCGGTAGCTGGAGTCCGCGCGATAGCGCGCCAGCACCGACGGATGCAGCCGTTCGTTGGTCGGGCCCGCCTTGGGGTCAAGCAGATCGATGGGCCGATAGAATTCCGGCGCCAGCTTGTAAAAGGCCGTGCGTGATTCTTCCCGGGGCTGCAAGGGATCGGGTCTGGCGGGAATTTCTTCCAGTTCCAGTTTGCAATCGCGGGCCTTCTCCACCATCCATTGCAGGGCAATATCCGACAGCCCGGTAGCCGCATATCCCCCGCCCACGTTGGAGTGCACGCCGACAAACCAGGTCTGTTCCAGGGTCTGGTTTTCCGCATGGACCTGCTGGTTCCACAATGCAGCCTGGAAATTCTTGCGCTTTTCGTCGATCGCCAGCGCATGATAGGCATTTCCCACTGTTGAACTGAGGTTGGTGTCGTGAAACGCCTGTTGCCGGGTAATGTAGCCATTCAGCATCAACGGATTGCCCAGCGCACCCACGGTGTCCCAGACTCCGATGAAATGGATGGGAACGATGTCGGATATGGCATAGGTGCGGCGGAATAGTGTGGCTTCTTCGCTTCTCGGGTGCGAGCCAGGCGCGCGTGCGCGGTAAAGTTCATAGCCTAATTTCAGCATTTCCACCGCATCACGACGCAGGATGCCACAGTTGCGGATTAGCCCAG
>DAOMFG010000023.1:0-5356 GCA_035429685.1 Methylophilaceae bacterium
GGTCAAGAAAACCCAGGTGCCGGTGTGGCACCAGGATGTCAGCTTTTACGAAATTACTGACCGCAACGGCCGCTTGGTCGGCCAGTTCTATCTCGACCTCTATGCCCGCAACGGCAAGCGTGGCGGGGCCTGGATGGACGAGGCCATCACCCGCCGCCGCAAGGCGCATGGCATCGAAACGCCGGTGGCTTTCCTCACTTGCAACTTTTCCGCGCCGGTGGGCGGCAAGCCGGCGCTGTTCACACATGACGAAGTCATCACCCTATTCCATGAATTCGGCCACGGCTTGCATCACTTGCTGACCCGGGTCGAGGAATACGGCGTGTCCGGCATCAAGGGCGTGGAATGGGACGCGGTGGAACTGCCCAGCCAGTTCATGGAAAACTTCTGCTGGGAATGGGAGGTGCTGAACCACATGACCAGGCATGTAGATACCGGCGCGCACCTGCCCCGAGTGCTGTTCGACAAGATGGTCGCCGCCAAGAACTTCCAGGCTGGCATGCAGACCGTGCGCCAGATCGAGTTCTCGCTGTTCGACATGAGGCTGCATTGCGAATTCGACCCGAGTGGGAACAAGACGCCATTGCAACTTCTTGAGGAAGTGCGCGACGAGGTCGCCGTGGTGCGTCCGCCACAGTGGAACCGCTTCCCCAATAACTTCTCGCACATCTTCGCCGGTGGCTATGCGGCCGGTTATTACAGTTACAAGTGGGCGGAAGTGCTGTCGGCCGACGCCTACAGCCTGTTCGAGGAAAACGGCGTGCTGTCGGAGGAAGCCGGCCACCGCTTCTGGAGCGAAATCCTGGCGCAGGGCGGCACACGGCCGGCGCTGGAATCTTTCGTCGCCTTTCGTGGTCGGCAGCCGACCATAGATGCCCTGTTACGCCACAACGGCATGACCGAAACCGCAGACGCGGCATGAAGCTCGCCACCTGGAACGTCAATTCGCTGAAAGTGCGGCTGCCGCACGTGCTCGAATGGCTCGCCGCCAATCAGCCTGACGTATTGTGCCTGCAGGAAACCAAGCTGGAAGATGCCAATTTTCCCATCGCCGAAATTGAGGCGGTAGGCTACCGGCCGATTTTCAGCGGGCAGAAAACCTACAACGGTGTGGCGCTTCTGGGCAGAACCGGGGGGATGGATGTCGTCGGTGCGATCCCCGGATTCGAGGACGAGCAGAAGCGCGTGCTGGGCGCCACCTATGGTGATACGCGCGTGATCTGCGCCTACTTCCCCAATGGCCAAAGCTTGGACTCGGACAAGTACCAGTACAAGTTGCACTGGCTGGAAGCCATTACTGCGTGGCTCAAGAAGGAAGTAAAGACTTACCCGAAGCTCGCCCTGCTGGGGGACTACAACATCGCGCCGGAAGACCGCGACGTGCATGACCCCAAGGCCTGGGAAGGCAACGTACTGGTCAGCCCGGCCGAACGTGCCGCGTTCGCTGCGCTGGAAGCTTTAGGGTTGCGAGATGCCTACCGTCTGTTCGATCAGCCTGAAGCCGGCTTCAGCTGGTGGGATTACCGCATGGCCGCTTTCCGCCGCAACCTTGGGCTGCGCATCGACCACATTCTGCTAACTTCTGCCTTGGCAAGCAACTGCAAGGCCTGCTGGATAGACACAGCCCCGCGCAGGCTGGAACGCCCTTCCGACCATGCCCCGGTGGTGGCTGAAATCAGCGTATGTCGGCGGCAATAGAAAAGACGGGCTTGTAGCCCGCCTTTATCTAACGCCAAGCGATGCCTTACTTGGCAGGAGCTGCCGGAGCTGTAGCTGGGGCGGCTGCTGTATCAGCCTTCTTGTGGTGCTTGGACTTCTTGGCAGGAGCCGCCGCCGGCTTTTCAGTAGCAGGGGCAGCTGAAGCAGCAGCCGGGGCAGCAGCAGGAGCGGCATCGGCGGCAAAAGCGTTTACGGAAACGGCAAGGAACCCGGCAATCAGGGCGGTCAACAGCTTGTTCATGGCTTTTCCTTTCAATTAAGAATGAAGTGGCATTCCAGGCAGCTCACAAGCTTGTTTATGAACTACCATGCGATGCACAATACGCGTGCAACCTTACCCTAACCTTACTCACGCAAAACTCATGAGAATTTTGATCGTAGAAGACGATCCCATCCTGGCTGATGGCCTGATACGTTCCCTCGGGCAGTCTGGTTATGCCGTTGACTGCGCTGCAAATGGCGAACGTGCCCACACCATGCTGAAGGATGAGGTCTATGACCTAGCCATCCTGGATCTCGGGTTGCCAAAAATGGACGGTTTGGAAGTGTTACGCCGGTTGCGCCAACGGGGTGGGCAGGTGCCGGTTTTAATTTTGACTGCGCGTGATGGGGTGGAAAGTCGCGTACAGGGATTGGATCTGGGTGCGGATGATTACCTCACCAAGCCATTCAATCTGGTCGAGCTGGAAGCCCGCATCCGCGCATTGATACGGCGTGGACAACTGGGTGTCAATACATCGTTAACCTGTGGAGCTCTGGTATTCGATAGCGCTGGCCGGCGCGCCATGTTGGCGGGCCATCCGATCGAGCTGTCTGCGCGTGAACTGGGGGTGCTCGAGGTGTTGATGCAGCGCCATGGAAGGGTCGTGAACAAGGAACAGATCATGGAAGCGCTGTGCAGTTGGGACGAGGATCTCGGCGAGAACGCGATCGAGGTCTATATCCACCGATTGCGCAAAAAACTCGAGACTTCGGGTGTGCGCATCCGCACCATACGTGGCTTGGGCTACTTGCTGGAACATGCCTGAACCCCGTCTCCTACGCCGGCAGCTGCTGACGTGGCTGTTTTTGCTGCTGATTCCCCTGCTGCTGGCGGGCGTGATTGCAGCCTTCCTTGCCGGCAACTATATCGCCAACCTTGCCTATGACCGCGCCCTCCTGCGCACAGCCCTTTCGCTGGCAGACCAGATCAAGGTGAAGCATGGCAAGGTAAGGATAGATCTGCCTCAGGCCGCCCTGGACTTGCTCGAGTACGACAGGGACGATTGGATTTATTACCGCGTCATCGGTCCTCAAGGCGAGATGATCACCGGCAACCCGGCGCTTGCCCTGCCGACCCTGGCACCAGCACCGGACACGCACAGCTATTTCGATACCAGGCTGGATGGCAAGCCGTTGCGTGTCGCTTGCTTCGCGCTCGATCTTGCCGGAACCAGCGCGCGCGGCGTCGTCCTGGTGGAGGTGGCCGAAACGCTCTCGAAGCGCAAGCAGATGGCGAGGGAAATCATGGCTGCCATGGTGTTTCCGCAGCTCCTCATGGTTTGTCTGGCCGGCGTTATGGTCTGGTACGGAGTCAAGCGCGGCTTGCGCCCGCTGGACAGGTTGTCTGACGAAATCGGCCAGCGTTCCCATCTCGATTTGAGTCCGGTCCCAGCGGAAAGCGCACCGCAGGAAGTGCAGCCCTTGCTGCTCTCCATGAACGATCTGATGGGGCGGGTAAGGCAGGCCATGGAATTGCAGCAGCGCTTCGTCGCCGATGCTTCGCACCAACTGCGCACCCCGCTGGCCGGCTTGCAGACGCAAGCCGAGATGGCGCTGCGGGAGCGTGACCCCGGCACCGTACGCCATGCGCTGGAACGCATTCTTGCCAGTACCGTACGCCTGTCACACCTGGTTGGTCAGCTACTTGCGCTGGCACGGGTCGAACCGGGTCCGGGACGTGAAGCTTCCAGCATGCAACCCCTCGATTTGGTGAGATTGGCGCGCGAAGTTACCGCCGAATGGGTATCAGCTGCGCTGGCACGCGACATTGATCTGGGTTTTGAATGTACCGAGGGGGCGGTGATGGTGTCCGGCGACGCGGTGCTATTACGCGAAATGCTGGCTAATTTGCTGGACAACGCGATTCGCTATATGGCAAATCCTGGCGAGATTACCGTGCATATCGTGCGTGAAAGTGGGCGGGCTTTGCTAACGGTAGAAGATCATGGCCAAGGCATCCCCGAGGCGGAACGCGCACGTGTTTTCGAGCGCTTTTATCGCCTGTCGGATAGTACCGGCGATGGCTGTGGGCTGGGGCTCGCTATTGTGCGCGAGATTGTTCTGGCACATCAGGCCACGATCAGTATCACCGATACGGTCAGCGGGCGCGGCACCCGGGTGATTGTTGCATTTCCAACCCTTTGACCGAACAACCGCTGTTGCTAGGTTTATTTGGGTTTCACACCCAATTGCTTCAGCTTGCGGTACAGGTGGGTACGCTCCAGTTCCACCGCTTCCGCCACCTTGCTCATGTTTCCGCTCGCCTTGGCGATGTGGTGCTCCAGATACAGACGCTCGAATGCGTCTCGCGCCTCGCGCAAAGGCAAATCCAGATCCAGTTGCGGAGCGGCCGCAATGGGTTGCGGCGCCAGCTCGGCAAACTGACCCAGTACCCGTTTGACTTCCTCCAGTGTGATTCTTTCGCCCAAGGCTGTCAGCATCAGGTTTTTCACCACCCCACGCAATTGTTCGAGGTTGCCCGGCCACTCCGTGTTGCGCAAGGCATTGAGGGCTGCGACATCGAAGTCGCGGTAGGGAGCCTCGCCGCCTTCCGCTAGTAGCGTGGTCATGGATTTTGCCAAGTCTGGAATATCCTCGCGGTGTTCCGCCAGCGTCGGGATATGCAGGCTGGCACCCGACAATTGTTGCAACAATGCTTCGTCGAATTGCCCGCTTTGCGCCAGTTGCGGAAGCGTGCGCGCGGTGGCGCACACCACGCGCGTGCCGTACTTGTCGAGCTTGCCCAGCAGCACTAACAGGCCTTTCTGTTCGGTTCTGCCGAGATCGGCCACCTCGGGAATATAGATCAGGCCGTCGCGCACCTGCTCCAGGAAATCTAGTGGGGCAGTTGCCAGTTTGGCCGTCTGGGTCAGTTCCAGCCATGGCGTATCAGGCTGAAGCAGGAAGCGAGCGCATAGTTCGCAGCCGGCACCCTTGGCGCCGATCAGCAGCAATGGGCCATTGCGTTTGCTGAGTTGTTCCAGGCGTTCCCGTAGTTCGGTCACTACTGCGCTCTTGCCCAGGTTGAGCAGGCCGGCACTGGTCCGGGGTTTCTGCTCTGAAGACCTGAGCGCGGCATCTACCGTTTTAAGCAGTTTTTGCAGCGCGATCGGTTTTTCCAGGAAGTCGAAGGCGCCGATGCGGGTCGCTTCCACTGCCGTGTCAATGGTGCCATGCCCTGACATCATCACTACCGGCATCGTCAGCAGACCGCCATTACCCCATTCCTTGAGAAGGCTGATGCCATCGCAATCGGGCATCCAGATGTCAAGCAGCACCAGATCTGGGCGTTCCTGCTGCCGCCAGTCGCGCGCCTGCGCTGCATTCTCCGCTAGTTTGACGTGGTAGCCCTCGTCCTGCAGGATGTCGTACAGCA
>DAOMFG010000023.1:5366-12288 GCA_035429685.1 Methylophilaceae bacterium
GTAAATCTCGTATGCCGATTTCCTCGTCAACCACCAGAACTTGGCGTGCGCGCATGCTGACACCCCGGCCAGCGCCAGCCGCAGACCAACCATCGCGCCGCCCTGCGGCAGGTTTTCTATCTTGATCGTACCTTTGTGTTCTTCCATGATCTTCTTCACGATGGCAAGTCCGAGCCCGGTACCATGGCGTTTGGTAGTGACGTAAGGCTCGAATACACGGGCCATCATGTCCGGCGGAAAGCCAGGACCGTTATCGGAAACCTCCAGCCTAACCATACCATTTTCACATGCACTTTTCACCCGGATCAGCGGCTTTTCCCGACCCTCCAGGGCGTCCTGTGCATTTTTCAGCAAATTATGCAGCACTTGGCGCAGCATGGTGGCATCACCTATGACCTGCGGCATAGCTTTCTGTAACTCTGCCTCCAGTGGAATGCCATGTGGTTCGTACAGCGCAAGCACTTCCCGTACCAGTTGATTGAGGTCAAGTTTGGACAAGCTGAGCGCAGGTGCCCGGGCGTATTCGCTGAATTCGTCCACCATGCTTTTCAGTGCACCTACCTGGCTCACGATATTGTGGGTGGCGCGCTGCAGCATGGCAGCATCGGCGGCATCCAGCTTGCTGCTCAATTTATGCTCCAGTCGCTCGGCGGAAAGCATGATGGGGGTCAGCGGGTTCTTGATTTCATGCGCCAATCGCCGCGCCACTTCTCCCCAGGCTGCGTCACGTTGCGCCTGCAGCAAGGTGGTCACATCGTCGAATACCACCACGTAGCTGCTTTCTGAGCCCTTGGGCAGGCGCGTGCCGCGCAGCAGCAGCACCTGCATGCCATGCGCCCCGGCGATTTCGACCTGCTGACTCCATTCTCCTTCAAGGCGCGTCTCAAAATGTGAGCGAACCGTGCCAAATAAAATCGTCAGGACTGGAGATTGCTGTTCCAGCAATTCCGGCGGCTGGCTAACCGCTTGCTCCAGGTCGAGCCGGAGAATTTCCGCAGCGGCGGGGTTCCAGGTGCGTAACTGCAACTTCTCGTCCAGCGCCAACACGCCGGAGGAAAGGTGTGAAAGGATGGTTTGCAGGTGGCCGCGCGCCGCCTCTACGCGCGCGCGGTTGCGCTCCGCGGCCCGGGTGGCTTCGCCCAGCTGTTGTGTCATGCTGTTGAAGGAGCGCACCAAGATGCCCAGCTCGTCCTTGCCGTGCGCCGGCAGCACCATGTTGTAATCGCCGCTGGCAATGGCGCGCGTACCTTCTGCCAGCAGGCCGAGCGGGGCTGAGAGACGGCGGCTCAAGACGAAGGCAAACGCTATGGCGGACAACATGGCCAGCATCATCACCAGCGTCAGGGTCAGCGCAAACACGTCTTTCAGCGCGCTCCGCGTAAATGAAAGCTCCTGATAGTCCTGATAGACCTGCTGTACCGATTCGGCGGTGCTCGACAGGGCTTTCGGTACTGGCTGCAGCAATTGCAGGATGCGCGTTTCGCCGTGCATGTCACTGGCGGCGACCGGCGACAGCACCCGCAGATACAAACCTTTTCCCAGGATGGGCTCAATGGTGCCGTAAGTGCGGCTGCGTGCCTGATTCAATTGCGACACGGTGGGGAGTTCTGGCAAAAACCCGGACGAATCGGCGCTGGAAACTCCCAGAATACGTCCTTGTGGCGTCAGCAGAACGGCATCCTGCACGTTGCTTTTTTCGCGCAGCTCGTGCAGCAGGGAAAGATGGGCGGCTGGCGTCTGAAAGGCAAGTGAGATGGCGATGTTTTCCCCTTTTTCACGCAGGTCTTCCAGCATGATGTCAAGCGTGCTCTGGCCTAGGCGCAGCCCACCATCCAGGGCGGCCTCGACCTTGACGTTAAACCAGGATTCGATGGAGCGGGTGAGGAAATTGACCGATACCGCATATACGATCATGCCGGGGATCAGCGCCATCAAGGCGAAGGCGCCGAGCAGCCGCAGGGTCAGACGGCTGCCGATGACCTGCGCGCGGATCTGGCGGTAAAGCTTCCACAACTGGGTGCCGATCAGTGCGGTCAAGAATACCGCCAACGCAATGTTGAGGACCAGCAGCATGGTATAGCGCTGGCCGGATACAGCGGTGTTGGCACTGGCGTGGGATAGCAGGTAAAGCAGTACCACCCCTAGGGTGGCGGTGATGAAAACGACGTATTTCATTCAAACTTGAAGCCAGGTGTCCAGCGATATGGCTTTGCGGACAGGTTCCATTTTTCCGAACCCAGGGCTTCGACCTGCAGCGCCTTGGGCAGGCGCTCGGTATCGAGCCAGAAGCGCAATTCAGCGCGGTATTCCTCGTCTTTTCCGACCTGCGATTTTTCCAACACGATCCAGTCGCGCAGGCGTGACAGCGCCTCCAGTGCCTCTGGCAGGCTGGCAAACGATTTCTGGTGCTGCGGCAGATTGATCAGGTACTGGCGCGACAGGGCATGGAAACTCAGGCGGAGCTGCTGGGTGGCGGTGACGATTTCCTCATCGAACCAGAAGCGCCGTGGCGATACCAGCTTGAATTCGACCAGAAAATTGAGCGGTACGCCCTTGTTGAGTGCTTCCTCTACCTCGGTGCTGAAGTTGAGGTCGAAATCGGCATTGAGCTGATAGCCCTCCCCGGCCTCGACAAGTTCGGCGCTCTTGATCTGAAGGGCAGCTGCATGAGCGCTGACAGTCATAGCGCACAACACCAGCATCAACAGGATGAATCGGCTAAATTTTTTGCAGTAGCGCATAGAAAAACCCGTCATGTTGATCACAGGGAAGCAACTGTCCGTTTGCCATTCCCGGCATGGGCAGTTGGCGCGCATCTGCATGTTGCCGTAGGAAGGTATCTATTTGACATTGATTTTCTTCAAGAAAAACGGAACAGGTCGCGTACAGCAATTTACCACCGATTGCCAGCATCGGCCACAATCCTTGCAGAATAGCAGCCTGCTGTAAGGAAAAGGTCTGCAAATCTATTTCGCGCCGCAGCCACTTGATGTCTACGTGGCGACGCACGATGCCGGAGGCGCTGCATGGCACGTCTGCCAGGATGCGATCAAACGGCTGGCCGTCCCACCAGCCGGCGGGGCTGGCAGCATCGCCAGTGATGAGTGCGGCTGACAGCCTCAGGCGCTCCAGATTGTCGCGGGTCCGGGCCAGGCGCCCGGCATCGCTATCCATCGCCGTCATTGCTACTTCGGCCGCTTCCAGGATGTGCCCGGTCTTGCCGCCCGGAGCGCAGCAGGCATCCAGCACGTGCATGTCATTCTGCACATCCAGCAGCGACGCGGCAAACTGTGCGCCATAGTCCTGCACCGAAACCGCGCCAGTAGCGAATCCCGGCAGTTTTTCCACCGCCAGCGGCTGTTCCAGCATGATGGCAGCATCGCCTAGCGGCCGGCCGGAGATGCCGGACTCGGCCAGTTGTGCCAGATAGTCCTCAGCGCTTCCGTGCCGCCGGTTGACGCGCAGAGTCATAGGCGGGCGCTGGTTGCCAGCTTCCAGAATGGACTGCCAGAGCGCCGGGTACTGCTGTCTGAGCTTGTCTATCCACCATTGTGGATAGGAATACCGGGCAACTTCATCGGCGGCGATTTTTTCCAGCAAGGGTTCACGTTGCCGCAGGAAGTTGCGCAGCACGGCGTTAACCAGGCCCTTCGCCCACGGTTTTAACTGGGCGGCGGCTTTGACCGCGTGATCCACCACTGCATAGTGCGAGGCCTTGCCGTGCTCCAGTTGGTACAGAGCCACCAGCAGCAGACAAATCACGCGCGGGTCATCCGGCGTGCGTTGCAGCAGTTGATCGAGTAGCGCCTGCAGGCGCCCGTAGTGGCGCAGCGCACCGTAGCTCAAATCCTGTGTGGCGGCTCGTTGTTGCGGGGTGAGACGGGGATGATTGCGCCAGACACTTTCCAGTGTCTGGGTGAGATTGCGACCAGCCAGCACCTGGCCGACGGCATGGGCTGCAAGCTGCTGGCTTTTATCCAAGACGTAAGCCTGTCAAACTACCAGCTCCAGCAGGCGGGCGACGCGTTCCTCGGTGCGCGGATGAGTGCTGAACAGACTCTGGATCCCGTGCGCCGATAACGGATTGATGATCATCATTTGTGCTGTTTCCGGGTGCAGTTCGGCAGTTTGCATGGGAATCTGGTGGGCGTAGTTGTGGATTTTTTCCAGTGCCGCCGCCAGCGCCCGAGGGTCGCCGCTGATTTCAGCACCGCCACGGTCGGCCTCGAACTCGCGCGAACGCGAAATCGCCATCTGGATCAGCATGGCGGCAACCGGTGCCAGGATCATGATGAGTATTGCGACTGCCGGATGCGCGCCGCGCTCGCGATCGCCGCCGGAGAACAGCATGCCGAACTGGGCGATAGAGGAAATAGCGCCAGCGATGGTGGCGGAAATAGTCGATATCAGCGTGTCGCGATGCCTGACATGTGCCAGTTCATGCGCCATCACGCCACGCAGTTCACGCTCACTCAGCAGGTTCATGATGCCGGTGGTGGCGGCCACCGCAGCATGTTCCGGGTTGCGTCCGGTGGCGAAGGCGTTGGGCTGTGCCTCGTCGATGATATAGATCTTGGGCATGGGCAGGCCGCCATTCTGCGACAGTTCGCGGATCATTCCGTAGAACCTGGGGGCGCTGGTTTCATCGACCTCCTGCGCGTTATACATTTTTAGCACGGCAGTGTCCGAGAACCAGTATGCGTAGATGTTCATCGCCCCGGCCAATAGCAGTGCGATCAACATGCCGCCTGCGCCACCCAGCGCCGCGCCCACCATACCAAATAGCACGACGATGCCGGCCATCAGAATGGAAGTTTTCAGCCAGTTTCCAAACATTTTCTAACCTTATCAGACGATAGGGAACGCCACGTTAGATGGCGTCCACTGCTAAAAATTCAAGCGAAGCGCTCGCCCGGCTTTACCGGGTTGCCGGCCAGGAAATTCCGTGCCGGTAGTCGCTTGCCCCCGGCTTTCTGCAATTCCGTAATGCGCAGGGCGCCCTCGCCGCATCCGACCACGATCCCTTGTGAAGTATCCACCACCACGCCTGGCGCGGCTGAAGCAGGAACAGCGTACGCCATCCAGATGCGCCAGGTTTCATCCTTGAACACCGTTTGCGCCACTGGAAAGGGGTTGAACGCGCGCACCTGACGCACCAGTTCGTCCGCTGGTTTACGCCAGTCCAGCGGCGCTTCATCCTTGCGCAGCTTTTCGGCGTAGGTCACCAGCGCCTCGTCCTGCGGCTGAGGAGTAAGCGTCTCCAACTCGGCCAGCGTTTCCACCATTAGTCTGCCGCCCAGCTTGGCCAAGGCGTCGTGCAGGGTTTGTGCAGTATCGTGCTCGGTAATGGGAAGGGTTGCTTTCTCCAGCATGGCGCCGGCATCCAGCGCTAGTACCACCTGCATAATGGTGACGCCGGTTTCCTTATCTCCCGCCAGAATAGCGCGTTGGATCGGCGCTGCGCCGCGCCAGCGCGGCAACAGCGAGGCGTGGATATTGAGGCAGCCATGGTGCGGGAGGTCAAGCACGGCTTGCGGCAGGATTAGCCCATAGGCGGCGACGACCATGGCGTCAGCCCCTGCGATTGCCAGCGGTGCCCGGCTGTCAGTCGTCTTGAGGGATTCTGGCTGGTAGACCGGGATGCCGTGTTGCTGCGCCAGCGCCTTCACCGGGCTGGCCTTGAGCTGCATGCCGCGACCGGCCGGCCGATCCGGCTGGGTAAGTACTAGTACGACTTCATGGCCGGCCTCGATGAGTGCAGCAAGAGCAGGAACGGCAAACTCCGGCGTACCGGCAAAAATCAGCTTCATTCAATATCCTTCAGTACAAGCAGGATGCAAGCGACAACAACTTCGCTTTCACTCGGCCTCGGTCAAGTACTACATGGTTTCCCGCAGGCGCTTCTTCAGTTTGTGCTTGATGCGCGTCTGTTTGAGTTGCGAGAGGTATTCAACGAATACCTTGCCCTTGAGGTGGTCCATTTCATGCTGAATGCAGACTGCCAGCAAGCCATCGGCTTGCCGGGTGAACGGTTTGCCGTCCGCATCTAGCGCCTCGACCGTCACCTGTTCCGGACGGCGTACCTTTTCGTAAATGCCGGGGACCGACCGGCAGCCCTCCTCATAGTCTCGCATGCTGCCGCTGGTCACAATACGAGGATTGATGAACACCATCAGCTGGTTTTTTTCCTCGGAAATGTCGATCACGATTACCTGCTGGTGCACATTGACCTGGGTAGCCGCCAAACCGATGCCGGGCGCGGCGTACATGGTTTCCGCCATGTCCGCAACCAGGCGGCGAACCCGGGCCTCGACTTCCGTCACAGGCTGTGCCACCGTATGCAGCCGCTCGTCGGGATATTGCAGAATACTTAATATGGCCATAAAAGCTTGATTGTTGAATGAATTACATGCAGAATTTAAACCAACTTCGCGATAATCAGGGTTCCGCTGCTACAGGTTGAGGCCAATATGAACAAATATATTATAGCGCTGCTGTTACTTTGCTGCCTTGCGCCAGTGGCGCGAGCCGACAATATCCAGTTGCAGGATGGCCATCCCGACCGATATGTCGTGGTCAAGGGCGACACGCTTTGGGGGATAGCAGGAAGGTTCCTGAAAGATCCGTGGCGCTGGCCGCAGATCTGGAAAATGAACCGTGAACAAATCAAAAATCCTCACCTGATTTACCCTGGAGACGTTGTAGTTCTCGATGTCGACAGCAATGGTCAGCCCCAGTTGCGCCTGTTGCGCGAAACCATCACGCTGGAACCAGGCACGATGGTAGAACCGTTGGAAAAGAAGCCCATCCCAACGATTTCGCCCGGCGCTATTGCCCCTTTTCTCACGCAGCCTCTGGTGGTCACCGAGCAGGAGCTGAAAGAGGCCCCGAGTATTGTTGGATCGGCGAACGGTAACTTGAC
>DAOMFG010000024.1:0-11860 GCA_035429685.1 Methylophilaceae bacterium
GGCGTAGTGCCAGCGCGCCGGCGTGGAGAGCGGGATTTCGGCGTAGGGGAAGGCCACCACATCCACCTGCTCCGGGCTGATGCCGGCTTCCTTCAGGCAGTACTTGGTTGCCTCGTAGGGAAACTTGCCCTTGGCGTGCTTGTCGCGCAGGAAACGCTCTTCCTCCGCTGCCGCGATCAGTTTACCGTCCACCAGAATGGCGGCCGAGGGGTCGTGCCCCACGGCACCGGATAATCCCAGAATAATCATGTGTTCTCGCTCTTTTTCATACCGACAGCAACTCTCGCAGCCATTTATCGTTTTGGTAAACCTGTTCCAGGGCTTGTCGCATCATTTCGGCGGTCAGTGGATCGTTCCGCCAGTTTTCCATCCAGCGACTCAAGTCGCGCCCATGCCCACGACGCAGTATCCATTTGCAGCGAACCGCGCGCATGGCATCCAGATCCAGCAGCAGCGGCTGCTCTTCTGCCCCGATCAGAACGTTGGTCGCTTTCATGTCGCCGTGCACCAACCCCAGGCACCACAACTTGTGCAGCAGGCGGGAGATGTTCTGAACTGCGTACTGCTTGCGCTCCGCCGAAACTGCAGGATCAGCGAAGAATGCCGTCGCATCCGTCGCATCCACATATTCGGCAACATAATACGCCTGCCGCCGCAACGACCCCCAGCGACGCTCCAGAAGTGCCAGTGGCTGCGCCGTCGGGATGCCGAGGATGTTCATCCGGTATGCATTCGCCCAAGACGCTGCGGCACGCGAAGGCCGCCAGGCACGCCCCAAGCCATGCCAGAAATTTTTGATATTGTAGCGCTTGACCACGATGTTGCGGTCTTTCAGCGGCAATGCCAGTACGGTACAGGTGTTGCCGTTTTTCAATATTCGGACGTTCGCCTCTCGCAACCTGGCTTCCGGGTTATCCAGCAGGGCCCGCAACTCCTCGCTATCTTGTGGCCGCGCGATGGCTTTGTAGCTGTTCCAGCGGTGCTCGATGATAACGTCAGTGCAAGTGCGGAACACCTTGTGGTCGGCGTAGCTGCGTGCGACACGCAGACGATGTGCCATCACGCGTGCCGGGAATGTCCGTATTTCGGCTGGCCGCAATGCCATGCCGAGTGCGGCGGCATAATGCTGCTGTACTTGCGGCAGCCAGGGGTCGTCCACAGCATCGAACTTGGACAGCAGCAGTGCAAGGTTGTCCAGCGCGGTACGGCGGCCTAGCGGGGCTGCGTGGCAGCGAATGCCGTCGCCATCCAGGGTGAATACAGCGGCCTCGGTCACCAGGAAATTCTTCAGGTACAGGTCGTGCTGTATCAATCCGGACAGGTGGTGCTTCGCTACGGTTTGTACCAGCCTTTTCACCAGATCCAGCCGCGCCGCCGGGTCGTGTGCCAGCGTGCGCCACACCACCTCGGCGCTGCTGCCCGTGACCTCGGCAAACACCAGCACCCGGCCGCCGCCGTTGGCGATGTTGCCATCGAACAGCAGCTCGGGCGTCGCGATGCCCGCTTCAGTCAGCGCATGCACCCCGGATGCATCGCGTCCGGCATCGCGTCCGGCCTTGCTGCCGAAGAACAGTTTGGCGTATACCGGCCTGCCATCCCAGCTGCCGCGACATACCAGCCGGCGCCCCGGAACCAGGCGCACGATGGCCTCGCACTGCAACTGGGGGGCGCCAGAGAGGTCGACGCGATAGCTGCCGGAAGCAGACGCGATATTTTCGATCAGGTTGTCCGGGCGGGGCACGGGAGATGGGCCTATTGGTTAGGCGAGCGCGAATTATACTGTTTCGGCCGCTGCGAGCGTTTGAGTATCAGGCGGCATAACAGCTTATGCCAGGGGCTTAGCCGTTCGATGCCCAGGTAGTGCTTGAAGAAATACATTCGGGCTGTCTTGCTCCAGGCGCGGGCATGACGGTTGAGCGTCGCCAGGTCATAGATCGTGCGCGGAGTCGCAAGCAGTGTCGCCCTGGACTTTTCCAGATCGATCACGGCTACCAGGGGATCACCTGCTGCTTTCCGGTTGACGAACAGATGCTTGGGATACAGCGAGCGGTGGTGAATGCCGGCATCGTGCATTTTCCGGACCATGGCGGCTACGCCGCGCAACAGCGCGCGTTGTTCGGACAGGGGCGGGCGTTTGTCATCGGCAAATAAATCCTCGGTGACGTCTTCCAGCGAACGGAAGCCCGCCAGTTCCTCGCTGACCAGGATGGCCCGCGCGGCACGCTGGCCGAAAAATACCGGCACTGGCGCGGGCACGCCGCGTGACTGCAGGAAGCGCAGCATGCGGAATTCGCGGGCGAACGTCGGTTCCCCGCGCAGGGGGTGGCGCAGGGTGGGGCGCTGATGATTTTCCTGGCGCTTGAGAAAAACGCCAGCCTCGCCACCGTCCGGCAAGCGCAGGACTACACGACCGGCGCCACTCCAGCCGCCGCGGCGATTGTTGGGTTCCTCGAACCACTCGGCCTGATAAGACCAAAGCTGGTCGAAACTGGCCAAATGGTTGGATTCCAGCAACTGCCGGTAAGCGGGGTAGATAAAATCGGACAATGGAAATCCTGACTGGCTTGAAAAGATAGCCGCAATTTTGCCACAAGAATGCCGTGGCCTGCCCGAATGCAAATGAATGTGTGCCGGGTGGCGCTAGTATGAGAAAATGCCGCGAACCGTGTTCCGACCTAAGTGATGCTCCGCTTTTATTCAACCCTGCTGCGCTTCCTGCTCAAGCTTCTGTGCGCATTGCCACTGCCCTTGATCCATGTTCTCGGTGTCGGGCTGGGCTGGGCGGCGTGCGTGGTTTCCCGCCATTCCTTCCTGCTGCTGCGCGAGAATCTGCGGCACAGCGGAATTGCTGCCGACGGCAAGGCATTCCGCCGCATCCTTTATCGCAACATCGGCGAGTCCGGCAAGGCGGTGCTGGAGACCTTCGCCATCTGGCAAAAGCCGCTGGGAACGACATTGGCCTGGGTGCGGCGTTGTGACGGTTGGGAACATGTCGAGGCTGCACAGGCCAGGGGCAAGGGCATTATTTTTCTGACCCCGCACCTGGGCTGTTATGAAATCGCTTCTTTGTATTACGCTGCCAGCCAGCCCATCACCATCCTCTACCGTCCGCCCAAGCAGAAATGGATTCAGCCACTGATCGAGGCTGGCCGCGTGCGCGGCAAGGCCAGCCTGGCTCCGGCTACCGGGCAGGGCGTGCGTGAACTGTTGCTGGCACTGAAGCGCGGCGAGGCGGTCGGTATTCTACCGGATCAGATCCCCTACAAAGGGGAGGGCGAGTGGGCGAATTATTTCGGCCGCCCGGCCTATACCATGACACTCGCCAGTCGGCTGGCCGAAAAAACCGGGGCGACTGTGATCATGGCTTTCGGCGAGAGGCTGTCGTTCGGACGCGGCTACCATCTCCACCTGACACCACTGACCGAGGGCAGCATCAACACTGTCGCAGGTTTGAATGCCGCCATCGAATCCCAGGTCAGGCAGTGCCCGGAACAGTACTTGTGGAATTATCACCGGCACCGCATCAGCCGCCGGGCCAAACCTATCGAGCACTTCTAAAATCCATTTTACGGGCGCATCGCGGCGTTGCGCGGTGCTCGCACCCTCGCCCGTACTACTTGTACTGTCTCGGGTTCTGCGCGCCGCGCGCCTTCCGCCGCATCCCGCAAATGAATTTTAGAAGCACTCTATCGTCTAGTCTTGGGGAGTCCGACGAAGCGCTCCTGGTATTTCACGTAAAGCACCTCCGCGCGCTGGCTGACTTGCCGCCAGAATCGAGCTTCCCGGACAAGAATCTCGCGCAGGGGTCGGTTGCGATAAAGTCGCAGGAAGCGCAGGTGGTCGCGCCAGCCCAGGCCGAAATCCATGCTGGAGAAATACAGCGCGGCCATATCCTTCATGCGCGCGCTGGGCGAGATGGTCGGGCGCATGCCCATACGGTGCAAGTCGAGCAGGTAGATACGGATTTCGCCCGCCGCGAGCTTTTGTTGGTCCAGGCAGAAATGGCCGAGGTAAAAATCACGGTGGTTGAGTCCGTTGTCGTGCAGGCTGCGCGCGATGTGGGCCACGGCGGCGATGAGTTGGCGCTTGAGCTGGAGCGGCGGTGGGTTGTCGGCCCAATCGCGGCAGAAGTCCTCCAGTGAGACGATCTCGCCCAGGTCTTCCGTGAGCAGGAAGGAGCGTTGCGTGGCCGGGTTCAATCCACGCTTGCCGAAGCCAACCGCGGTCATGGTGGCAATGCCCAGATACTGCAGCCGGTGGATGGCCCGCCATTCGGTTTCGGCGCCGAGGACGGGCAGTTTGCCCGACACCAGGTTCTTGAGGATTTCCGCCCATCCCACGCCGAAATGCTGCTTGATGAAGTAGTCGCGGCCACCCAGCGCCACGCGCATGGTCTTCCTGCCCGGCATGTCGCGGAAGATTTCGCCGTGCAAGGCCATTGCGGTCTCGAACGCGTCGCCCGGCGGCAGGGATTGCGCCACACTATCGGCCAGCCACAGCTGAGGCTTGGGAAAAAAGCTCATGCCCGTGCCGCCTTGGCTTGCGCCAGCGAGGCCAGCAGGCCAGCCTCGTAGTCTTCCGGCGTGTCGCGGTGGATCGCGGCAGTGTAGGCCAGCCCGGCCTGTGCCCAAGTGTCGCGCGACGGGGCCGACAGCAGTTCCTGCAGCCGGCGGTTGAATTCGTCTTGTTGAAAGGGCGCGCGGGTGACGAAGCCGGCGCCAGCCTGGGCGACATGCGTGGCGTAGCCGCATTCCTCGCTCGCCAGCACCGGCAGGCCGGCGGTCATCGCCTCGATCAGCACGTTTCCGGCTAGTTCGATGCGGGCCGGATGCACCAGCAGGTCGGCGCCCTTCATCAGGCGCGGTACGTCGTCGCGGCCTTGGGTGATGACCACTTGTGCGGCAATTCCCAGCTTGCGCGCCAGCGCCAGCATCTCGCCCGGGTCATCCTGGCCGACGGCCAGCAGGCGTACCTGATCCCGTAGCGCGGCGGGCAGCGCAGCCAGGCCGGCGATGGCGCGATCCAGCCCCTTCCTGACAAAGGCGGAACCGACGAACAGCATCACCAGGTTGCTGTCGGCAAAGCCGAATTCGGCGCGCAGCGAGCGGCGCGCCTCGGTGGCATCCAGCCCGTCGAACGCCTGCCGGGGAATGCCGGGTGGAAGCTGGAGGAAGCGGCTGTCTGGCGTGCCATACCATTTCTGGTAGATCGCTTTTTCGCGCGGCGACAGCAGCAGGATGCGGCACTCGCCATCGGCGCGCATCACTTCCCGTTCGCAATGCGCGAAGAAACGGTAACGCCCCCCCAGCCGGTAGAACCACTTGCGCTCGTTGCGGCCGCGCTCTTCGTAGCAGGGGTCGGCGGCGTACCAGGCATCCAGCCCCGGCATGCGGTTGAAGCCCAGCACCAGGTCGGGTGGGTTTTGCCGCAGCCGTTCAGTGACCTGGCGGATGAAGTCGCGCCGCTGCTGGTGGTTGAGCCAGCCGGAGGGCGGCAGAAGCGCTACTTCGATGTCCGGCTCCGGGCGCCCCCCTTGCCATTCTCCGGCGTAAATGGTGACTTCGTGCCCTTGCCTGCGGCAGGCACGGGCGAAGCGCAGCATGTCGCGCTGGACTCCACCAAAAGGAAAGTACTTGAAAATGACAAATGCGAACTTCACGTCAGGGCCGGGATCGGGTAAAGCCTGAATTGTATGCGAAAATAGCGCCTGATCCCTGAACAAGTCTTTCAATGCCGCGACTGCTGATCGTCAAGACCTCGTCCCTGGGCGACGTCATCCACAACCTGCCTATCCTGGCCGATATCCGTGCACACATCCCGGAGATGCGCTTCGACTGGGTGGTAGAGGAGGGCTTCGCCGACATTCCCGCGCTGCATCCGGCGGTGGCGTCGGTGATCCCCGTCGCCATCCGGCGCTGGCGGCGCAGGTTGTGGGCGCCAGCGACCTGGCGTGAGATGGCGGCGGCCAGGAAGCGAATACGCGCGCAACGCTACGATTTCATCCTCGACACCCAGGGCCTGCTGAAAAGCGCGTTCATCGCCAGCCAGGCGCGGGGGGTACTGCACGGGCAGGACAGCGCTTCGGCGCGCGAGCCACTGGCCGCAAGGTTCTACCGGGAACAGCATGCCGTGCCGCGCGGGCAACATGCCGTCCAGCGCAATCGCCTGTTGGCGGCGCTGGCGCTCGGATATGCCATGCCCGACAGCCCGCCCGATTACGGTATCCAGTCGCCAGCGCTGGCGCCGGATATTGCTTTGCCGTCGCCCTATGTGGTCGGCCTGCATGCCACCAGCCGCGATTCCAAGCTATGGCCGGTCGGCCACTGGACATCGCTGGGGCAGCAGCTCTCGGCACAGGGGCTGCACCTGCTGCTGCCGTGGGGCAGCGAGGGCGAATACCAGCGGGCGCTGGCCATTGCCGTTGCCGTCCCGCAGGCCGTGGTGCTGCCGCGTATGCGGCTGGCGCAATTGGCGGCCGTACTCGCCGGCGCTCGCGCTGCGGTCGGCGTGGATACCGGGCTGGCGCACCTGGCGGTGGCGCTCGGCGTGCCGACCGTCGCCGTCTATACCGATACCGATCCGGCGCTGACCGGCCTGCTGGCCGGAAATCCTGCCCGTGCCCGCAACCTTGGCGGCGCCGGACAATGCCCGCCGGCCGAGTCAGTGCTGGCGGCGCTGGAAAACTTTACTGCATGATCGAACCGTTAACACAGGAACATTGAATGTCCACTCTGCTTTCCCTGGCGAATTCCTTCGATGCCATCGCGGCCTCGTTCTGGCGTCCGTTGGCGCTGTTCGGCCCTTATACGCCGCTGGTGGCGTTGATGGTCCTCGGCATGACGTCGCTTTCCCTGTCGCGCCTGGCCCTGATGCTGTGGCAGCGCGAGAGGGTCACCGCGACCGGCATGTGGGGGCAGGCGTTGCTGCAAGGACTACGCGTGGATGCTATCCAGCTGGGCTTGCTGTGCCTGATCCCGGCCCTGCTGGCGCCGCTGGCGGCGATTCCCGGCGCCTGGCACTGGTGGCAGGGCTTCACCCTGATCTGGATCGTGGCCTCGATGACCTTTTTGCTGTTCCTGGAAGCCGCCACGCCGGGCTTCATCGTCGAGTACGACGTGCGGCCCAATCGCTTGTTCGTGGAATACCTCAAGTACCCGAAGGAAGTCTGCTCCATGCTGTGGAAGGGCTTCCGCATCCACGTGTTCTTCGGCCTGCTGGTCACCGCGCTCGCCGTCTGGGGCGTGAGCCGTTTCAGCCAGTCCTGGCTCAGCCAGCCGGCCTCGTGGGGCATCCTCGCCATCCTGCTGGCCTGGCTGCCGGTGCTGGCGCTGCTGGCGGCGGTGATCCGTTCCAGTACCGGCCACCGCCCGGCCAATCCCGCCATGTTCGCCATCACCACCGACTCCCTGGTCAACAGCCTGATCCTCGATTCGGCCTGGTCGGTGCTGCACGCCATCTATAACCTCAAGCACGAGAAGACCTCGGGCGACATCTACGGCAAGATGCCGGCGCAAGAGATGCTGGATGAGGTCAACGCCACCCGCGGTGCCGGACAATCCGCGCCCGGCGACGACATCCCTACCCGCACCAGGCTTACGCCCAGCCGCAAACGGCAGCGCCCGCTCAATCTGGTCATCGTGCTGGAAGAAAGCCTGGGCGCCACGTTCGTCGAGTCGCTGGGTGGCATCCCGGTCACCCCCGAGCTGGAAAAGCTCAAGCAGCACGGTTGGTGGTTCGAGCAGATGTTCGCCACCGGCACCCGCTCGGTGCGAGGGATTGAGGCCGTGGTCGCCGGCTACCCGCCGACGCCGTCGCAGAGCGTGGTCAAGCTGTCTCTGTCGCAGAGCAACTTCTTCTGCCTGGCCAGCCTGCTGGCGCGCCACGGCTACCATACCGAATTCATCTACGGCGGCGAATCGCACTTCGACAACATGAACGGCTTTTTCCGCGGCAACGGCTTCCAGTCGGTGATCGACCAGAAAGACTTCACCGCGCCCAAGTTCGTCAGTAGCTGGGGCGTCTCGGATGAAGACCTGTTCGACAAGACGCACGAGCGGCTGCTGGAACACCACGCGCGCGGCGAGTCGTTCTTCACCCTGGCATTCTCCTCCTCCAACCACGCCCCGTTCGAGATCCCCGAAGGCCGCATCGAACTCTACGACAGCAAGCTGGCTACCGAGAACAATGCCGTCAAATATGCCGACTACGCGCTCGGGCGCTTTTTCGGCCAGGCCAGGAATAGCCCCTACTGGGACGACACCTTGTTCCTGGTCGTCGCCGACCACGACATCCGCGTGCGCGGCGAAACCCTGGTGCCGGTCAAGAATTTCCACATCCCGGCGCTGATCCTGGGCGCCGACATCGAACCGCGCCGCGTCACCACCGTCGCCAGCCAGATCGACCTGCCGGTGACTGCGCTGTCGCTGATGGGCATCAGCGACGAGCATCCCATGATCGGCCGCGACATCAGCAGCGAATCGCCGGAAACCCCGGGGCGGGCCATGATGCAGTTCGAGCAGAATTACGCCTGGATGGAGGGCCATGAGGTGGTGGTGCTGCGCCCCGGCAAGCCGCCCATCCCGGGAAGCTATAACCCCGCCACCAAGCAGTTGCAGGCCGACCCTGGCGCAACCGCTGACGCGGCATTGGCGCGCCACGCGCTGGCGCATGTGCTGCTGCCGTCCTGGCTGTATCGCGAACAGAAGTACCGGCTGCCGCCAAGGGATGCCGCCTGATGGCAAAGCCGACCTTGCTGGACGGCAAGCTGCTGTGGGCAGGCCTGCGCTACCTGCTTACCGGACGGCTGGCGTTGCGCGGCGGCTACTTGCCGCCGCCCGGCCACGAGGTGCCGCGCGATTTCGCCGGGGTGGGTGTCGCCACGGCGGAAGATCCTGCGGTGGATGCCTGTGTGCTGGGCTGCCTGCAGGGCCTCGGTGTCCGGCAGGTACGCCTGGACATGACCTACGGCGACCTGGACAACCACGTCGCGCGTCTGCTGGAAACGCTGATTGACGACGGCATGCAGGTGCTGCTGCACCTGGTGCAGCCCTATGAGGCGGCGCGGAACATGGGGAAAGGGCTGGCGCGCGAGGAATGGCGCGCTTTTGTCGCTGCTGTACTGGAACGCTTCGGCGCGCGGGTGGCCGCGGTCGAGGTCGGTTCCACCGTCAATCGCAGGCGCTGGGCGGGTTACGATACGGCCGGGTTTTTCGCCATGTGGGACATCGCCCGGCAGGAAAGCTGGCGTTCCGGCGTCAAACTGGCCGGCCCTAACGTCACCGATTTCGAGCCACTGTACAACGTTGCCATTCTTTCCCGAATGCGTGATCTGGGGCAGTTGCCGGACATTCATACCGACAACCTGTTCAGCGAACGCGTCACCGAGCCGGAACGCTTCGATCATCGCATCCTCGGTTTTCGCGCTGCCGTCCGGCTCAAGGTCAACCTGGTCAAGAAAGCCCGGCTACTGAAAAAAATCACCGGCGAATTCGGCGTGGCAGAACTGACGTCGCCCGCCGCCTTCTGGACCCTGCCGCGCATCCAGCGCATATTGCCTGACGGCGAGCAGAAGCAGGCAGATTACCTGGCGCGCTATTTCATCCTGTGCGCCGCTTCCGGCGCTCTGCGGCAGGCTTACTGGGGGCCGCTGATCTGCGCGCGCGAAGGCTTGGTGGACGACGGCACGGCCACCTATCCGGCACTGGAGCGTATCACCCACTACCGTGAGGCCTCGGGCAACTTTGCTGACTACCGCCGCCGCCCGGCTTTTTCTGCGCTGAAGACTTTTTCCAGCCTCATTCCCGGCACGCGCTATGAAGGCGCCTTGAGCACCGCCAACGGCCTGGAAGTCCACGCCTTCCGCTCGGCCGAACGGCTTATCCATGCGGTCTGGACCGCCAACGGTCGGGCGCTGCCGCTGGACGACGCTTATCGGCGAGAGGACCTGGGCGCCGCTCACTGCATCAGCCGTGATGGTGAAACCCTGGACGAACTGCCCGAATTTGCCAGCGAGGCGCCGGTTTACCTGACATGGCCGGCGACTGCAGAGGTCGGACTCGCCGCCGTGCCGCACGCAGGCAGGTTCGTCTCCATCCATCGCCATGTGTCGCAGAAAACCCACTACGCCCTCGATCTGCCTGGCTGGCGCGGCGCAGTGCTGGCCAGTGACCCGAAGCAGGCCGCACTTCTGCGGCAGCAACTGGCGCCCGGGACACTGCCTGCCCCTGCTGCCGATACCTTGTTGCGCAAGGCGCGCAATGTGATCTGGCGCATCCCCGACCCGCGCGGCCCGGCACAAAAACTGGTGGCTAAGAAACCGCTGAAGATGCATCCGCACAAACGCCTGCTGGACCGGTTCAAGCCGTCCAAGGCGCTGCGCAGCTGGAATGCCGCCGGTGAATTGCTGCGCCGTGGCATCAATACCCCGGCGCCAGTCGCCTGGCTGGAGAGGGTGGGCGACCGCACGCTCACCGAGAACATTTACGTTTGCGAGTTCTTTGCGGCAGATTTTTCCGTGCGTGAGCTGTTCGACGCCTTTGCGCGCGGCGAGCGCGAGTTCATGGGCATCCCGCAGGACGACGCCTACCGTCAATTGAGCCGCTTTCTGCTGGAACTGCACGGCAAGGGCGTATATTTCCGCGACCTGTCCGGTGGCAACATCCTGATTCGCAAGGGCGTCGATAACGCGCTGGAATTCGCCCTGATCGACATCAACCGCGCGCATTTCTTCAACCACGCCACGGCGCTCGGCAAGCGCATCGCCGACCTCACCCGCGTCTGCAACAAACTGCACTGGGCAGGGCGCGAAGCGCTGGTCGGCATGTATTTGCAAAGTCTGAACCGGCGCTTCGGCTGGCGCCAGCGACTGCCGTTCTATCTGTACGACTTCAAGGTTTCCTTCAAGCGAAATTTCGGCCGCAAGGCGATCAAGCGTTTGCTGAAATAAATGCCGCACGGCACTTGAATTCTGCCGTCCCATCCCCATTTAGCCAACATCGTTAAATCAAGCGAGGGAGTTTTATGTCGCAACAAGAGCAAAATCCGCAAGCTTCCGAAGCGGAAAACAGCGCTGCACCGCAGCACGAGGTCGAAGTCATGCCCAGCCTGGAAGAGCTGCTGCAGGAAGCCGAGCGCAAGGCGCAGGAGCACTACGACGCCTGGATGTACGCCAAGGCCGAAGGCGAGAACATCCGCCGCCGGGCGCATGAGGACGTGGACAAGGCGCGCAAGTTCGCGCTGGAAAAATTCTCCGGCGAACTGCTGGCGGTCAAGGATTCCCTTGAAGCCGCATTGGCCGTGGAAACCACGGATGTCGCCGGCTATAAGGACGGCGTCGAGCTGACCCACAAGCAGCTCGTCAGCGTGTTCGAAAAGTTCAACATCGCCGAAGTGCACCCGGCCGGCGAGAAGTTCGACCCGCACAAGCACCAGGCCATCAGCATGGTGGAGGCCGACGCCGAACCCAACACAGTGGTGCAGGTGCTGCAAAAGGGCTACACGCTGCATGAGCGCGTGCTGCGCCCGGCGCTGGTCATGGTGGCGAAGCCAAAAGCCTGAAAATGCCAGCCAGGCCCAAGGCTTGAAATCGGCGCCGCCATCCCCACCTTGGGAACATCGGATTTTGGAATTTTTTAAAAGATACTTTTAGAGGAAAACACAATGGGTAAGATTATCGGTATTGACCTGGGCACCACCAACTCTTGCGTAGCCGTCATGGAAAGCGGCAAGCCGCGCGTGATCGAGAACGCCGAAGGCGCCCGCACCACCCCGTCCATCATCGGCTATCAGGAAGACGGCGAAGTGCTGGCCGGGGCTCCTGCAAAGCGGCAGGCGGTCACCAACCCCAAGAACACCCTGTACG
>DAOMFG010000025.1:0-11820 GCA_035429685.1 Methylophilaceae bacterium
CATCCGCACCTACAACTTCCCGCAAGGCCGCGTTACCGACCACCGCATCAACCTTACCCTGTACAAGATCGACGCCATCATGCAAGGCGACATGGACGAGTTGGTCAACGCGCTGGTCGCCGAGCATCAGGCCGAGCAGTTGGCGGCATTGTCGGAAGACGCCATCTAGCCATGGGCTTGCAAGCCCTGCTGGTGCAGGCGCGACAGCGGCTCGCAGACACGCTCGACCTGCCGGGGAACGAAGCTGCCCTCGAGGCGCAGATATTGTTGCGCCATATGCTTGGCGGTGTCTCTCGCGTCTGGCTTATTTCAAACGAAGGGCAAGCACTTACCGGTGATCAGCAGGCCCGGTTTGACACCTTGCTGTCGCGTCGTCTGCAGGGCGAACCCATTGCCTACATCCTCGGACGACGCGAGTTCTATGGGCTGGAATTTGGCATCACGCCCGACGTGCTGATCCCGCGCCCGGATACGGAAACACTGGTCGAAGCCGCGCTGCAACGGATTCCCGAAGGTCAGCCCTGCCGGGTGCTCGATCTCGGTACCGGCAGCGGCGCCATCGCTATCGCCATTGCCGCGCATCGGCTGCTGGCGATGGTCACGGCAGTGGAGCGTTCCCCAGCGGCGCTGGAGGTGGCGCGTGGCAATGCGGCAAGGTTGTCTGCCGGAAACCTGCGCTTGCTGCAAAGTAACTGGTTCAGTGCACTGGAAGGCGAAGTCTTCGATGTGATCGTCAGCAACCCACCTTACATCGCGGCAGCCGACCCGCATCTGAGCCAGGGCGACCTGCGCTTCGAGCCGGCCAGCGCGCTGGCGTCGGGATGCGACGGGCTGGATGACATTCGCCTCATTATCGCGCAAGCAAGTGCCTATCTGGTGCTAGGCGGCTGGCTGCTGCTGGAGCATGGCTATGACCAGGCGCCAAGGGTGGCGGCTCTGCTGAGGGACGCGGGGTTTGGAGAGATTGGCCATGCGGCCGATCTGGCAGGGATAGCGCGGGTGACGCTGGGGAGGCGGCCGGAGGTTTAATGCAGGTTTAATGCAGGCGATGCCGTCCCGGCACTTGCGGCATCCGCAATGCGGAAAACTCTTCAGGCTCTTCCTCGATCGCTGATTTGGTCACGGTGTTCTGCTCGCGCTGGAACAGGTCGCCAACCAGCGCCAGCACTTCGTTCACCGCCTCCTGTCTGAAATGGCGCGACAGCAGCGCGGAAACGTCTTCCAGCATATAGCGGCGCTGTGCGTCCAGAATGGCTTCCGGCGTCGGGCCGACGAACAGCAACTGGGTTTCGTCGCGGTCCTCATCTTCGTGGTAGGTGATGATTTCGATGGCAGTAGCGGTTTCCACCAGCTTGCCGAGCCCCTGCATGGCCTGTTCCAGCGATGGCAGGAAATTGCGGCCGACTTCCAGCGTGCAGCACATCTCCAGGGTGTAGTTGCGGTCGTTGAAGGCAAAACCAGCCTGATCCGGCTCCAGGCTCTGCACTTCCTTCAGGTGTTCGACGTCGAGGTATTGCAGCAAAGGTCTCAGCGAGTCTTCCACCTGGCGGTTGGTGATGCACTCGACCAGTTCGAGGTAGCCGTGCACATGGACTTCGGTGCGCATGGGGATTCCTTCAATTGAGTTTCGAGACGGGATTATACCCGATCAGCCATTCGGCACGCCCAAGTAGTTGTTTTTGAGGCGGATGTAGTGCTGGGCGGAATAGGCGAAATGTGCCAGCTCCTGCTCGGTCAGCGGCCTTGCCCGGCGCGCTGGGCTGCCAAGGTAAAGATAGCCGGATTCCAGCACCTTGCCTTCCGGCACCAGGCAGCCGGCGCCGACCAGTACACGCGGTTCGATGATGACCTTGTCCATAATGATGGCGCCCATGCCGACCAGGCATTCATCGCCGATGGTGCAGCCGTGCAGGATCACCTTATGGCCGATGGTGACGTTGTCGCCAATCACCAGCGGCCCACCCCCCGGATCCCAGCTCGACTTGTGGCTGACATGCAGCACCGACAGGTCCTGTACGTTAGTGCCCGCACCGATGCAGATGCTATTGACGTCTCCTCGTATCACCGTGCCCGGCCACACGGAAGCGTCGTCGCCCAGCACGACATCGCCGATGACCTGCGCAGCAGGGTGTACATAGACCCTGTCACCAAGGCGCGGCGCCATTCCAAGGTAGGGCGTGATGTTGGATGGATCGCTCATGCCTCTAGTATAATCCCGCCATGACTGATATTTCCTCTGTCGGCATCGTTACCCCGCAGACTGCGCACTTCAGCGAACCACTCGCCCTGAAGTCGGGCGCCGTGCTGCCGGCCTACGATCTGGTTTACGAAACCTACGGCGCGCTCAACGCCGACAAGTCCAACGCCGTGCTGGTCTGCCACGCACTGTCCGGCACGCACCACGTCGCCGGCAAGTACAGCGAGGACGACAAGCACCCCGGCTGGTGGGACAACATGATCGGGCCGGGCAAGCCGCTCGACACCAATCGCTTTTTTGTCATCGGCGTCAATAACCTGGGCGGCTGCCACGGCTCCACCGGCCCGGCCAGCATCAATCCGGCTACCGGCAAACGGTGGGGCTCCGCCTTTCCGGTGGTCACGGTGGAAGACTGGGTACAGGCGCAGGCGCGGCTGGCCGACCATCTTGGCGTCAAGAGTTTTGCCGCCGTAGTCGGCGGCAGCCTGGGCGGAATGCAGGCGTTGCAATGGACGCTCACCTTTCCTGATCGCATCCGAAATGCGCTGGTGATTGCCTCCGCTCCCAACCTCACTGCACAGAACATGGCGTTCAACGAGGTGGCGCGCCAGGCCATCATCACCGACCCGGAGTTTCATGGCGGCGATTTCTACGGGCACGGCGTGGTGCCTCGCCGTGGCTTGCGCATCGCCCGCATGCTGGGCCATATCACCTACCTCTCCGACGATGCCATGGGCGCCAAGTTTGGCCGCAAGCTCAAGCACGACGAGGTCCAGTACAGTTTCGACGTGGAATTCGAGATGGAGTCCTACCTGCGCTACCAGGGCGACAAGTTCGCCGGCGAGTTCGACGCCAACACCTACCTGCGCATGACGCGCGCGCTGGATTATTTCGACCCGGCGGCAGAATATGGCGGTGACCTCTCATCGGCGTTGTCCAATGCCAAGGCGGATTTTCTGGTGGTGTCGTTCACCAGTGACTGGCGCTTCTCGACCGCAAGGTCGCGCGAAATTGTCAAGGCGCTGCTGGACAACGAACTGTCGGTGACCTACGCCGAACTGACTGCAGCGCATGGCCACGACGCCTTCCTGATGCCGGATCAGCACTACCACGACATTGTTCGTGCTTATATGGAGAATGTGGAATGACACACGTTCCCGCGCAAGCTCATGCTCACTTCAGTGAGGCCGCCGCCGAACGGCGTGACTTTACCGCCATCGCCCAGTGGATTACGCCGGGCGCCAAGGTTCTCGACCTCGGCTGCGGTGATGGTGCTCTGCTCGGCTACCTGCGTGACACCCTTAACGTGCGCGGCTACGGCGTGGAAAAAGACGATGCCAATGTGCTGGCCTGCGTCAAAAACGGAATCAACGTTATCCAGATGAACCTGGAAGAAGGCCTGTCCGGCTTCGAGGCCGATTCGTTCGACGTGGTGATCCTGTCGCAGACGCTGCAAGCCGTTTACCAGACCGAGCGCATCGTGCTGGAAATGCTCCGTGTGGGCAAGGAAGCCATCGTCACCTTCCCCAATTTCGGCTATTGGAAGCACCGCCTGCAGCTGTTCTCCGGCGGCCGGATGCCGGTGTCGCGCACCTTGCCTCACCAGTGGTACAACACCCCCAACGTGCATTTGTGCACCATTGCCGACTTTGACGCTTTTTGCCGCGAGCGCAACATCCCAGTGAGCGAGCGCTTGGTCATCACCGAAGGCAAAACCATCCACTTATTCCCGAACCTGCTAGGCAACCTGGCGATGTACCGCTTCGGGCAGGTGGGCTGAACCTTAGCTCCGGCAGTTTTTACTCCCCTTTCTCCCAAGGCAGGCCTGACAGGTCGGGATTAGTCCCGCTTGTCAGGCTAGTGATCCTGTCTGATCCATCCCGCCGCTCCCAATAGTTACTAACTGTAAGAAACTACATTAATCCTTGCGGCAAGTTCACAGTACAGTCATCGCAAATGTTAGGCCGAATGCCTGACGCGATTTCTCCGTAATCAGGCAATCCGTGAAACCGTCGGTGAAATATTCCTGCTCGGGATCGCTGCTCATGTTGGCGAACGGCAGTACCGCGAGCGACAGCCTGTCGTCGATCGGTCGCGGAAGAGCAGCGGTTCCTGAATTCTCGACTTGACGGGGGGGATCTTCCCCATGCCACTCGATGTGGATCGTATAGTTGCCTTTCGGCAACTCGAATCGCACGGCATCGGTACGGCCTGCGTCATCGTAGTATTCACACAATTTCCCGCGCAGCCTCCACGCGCACGATCGAATCAAACGCCGGATCAAAGGTCTGCTCGCGGTCAAACACCTTGGTGACAATCGTGTAGCCCTTGAGCAATTCGCCGCGCCCGGAAAGCGTTTCGGTCACAACATAGCGCAGAAATCGTTGCTGCCGCTCGGCCTGCGCAAACAGCGCGCTTGACAGGATTTTTTCGAGACAGGCTTCGGCTTCGGCGATCTCTGTTTGCGTCCAGTTCATGTGGGTAATATTCAGGGCATCCAATGCTTGTCGTCAAGCCGCTGAATTATGTCATCAACATTCGTTGATATTGAACGCACCATCCGGGTCAGGCCGGTACCGCAAGGCGCAACAAGCCGAAAACTCCGAATCCCAGCACCAGCAAGCCGCTCAGCCGACGCACCCAGAGATTCTGTAGCAGCGCTTTCAGTCTGACCGCCGCCATGCCCATCGCCAGCAGCGTGGGCAGGGTGCCGAGGCCGAAGGCCAGCATCAGCAGGCCGCCCTGCAGCGCGCTGCCGGTGGCAAGCGCCGCGACCAGCACCGAATACACCAGCCCGCACGGCAGCCAGCCCCACAGCAGCCCCAGCGTGAAGGCCTGCGGAGTGGAGTGCAGCGGCAGCAGTTTTCTGGAAAGCGGCTGCAACCGCCGCCACAGCAGCCCGCCGGCGCGTTCCAGCACCAGCACGCCCTGCCAGATGCCGGCCAGGTAGAGGCCGAGCACGACCAGCATGAGGCTGGCCAGTGCGTACAGCACCTTTTCCACCGGCAGCACGTGATTGAGAAAAAAACCGGAGGCCCCGATCAGCCCGGCCACGCCGCCTGCCAATGTGTAGCTGGCAATGCGCCCGAAGTTGTAGGCCAGCAGATAGGGCGTTTTGGGGCGCTGTCCCGGCAGCGATAGCGTGACCGCACCAACGATGCCACCACACATGCCGACGCAATGGCCACCGCCCAGCAGCCCGACCAGGAAGGCCGAAAAATATGTCAGTTCCAGCATGGCCGCATTGTGGCACAGCGTCCGCGCTTCGGGTAAGGTAGCGCCCATGACGAAACCCGACTGGAAAACCGCGCTGTTCAACAAGCGCATGCTGATCTGCATCTTCACCGGTTTCAGTTCTGGGCTGCCGCTCTACATCCTCATCAGCCTGCTGCCGGCCTGGCTGCGTTCGGAGCAGGTCGATCTCAAATCCATCGGGCTGTTTGCGCTGATTCAACTGCCGTTCACCTGGAAGTTCATCTGGGCGCCGCTGTGCGACCGTTTCGTGCCGCCGCTGGGTCGGCGGCGTGGCTGGATGCTGCTGACGCAACTGGCGCTGCTGTTGTCCATCCCGCTGTTCGGGGCGCTGCACCCGGCGCTGGATTTGTGGACGATTGCCTACCTGGCCGCCGTGGTGGCCTTGTTCAGCGCCACCCAGGACATCGCGCTGGATGCCTACCGCCGCGAGTTGCTGCCGGATGCCGAACTGGGTCTGGGCAACGCCATCCACGTCAACGCTTACAAGGTCGCCGGGCTGGTTCCCGGCGCGTTGTCGCTGGTTCTGGCCGACCACCTGCCGTGGAACGCGGTGTTCCTCATCACCGCGCTGTTCATGCTGCCGGGGCTGGCGATGACGCTGCTGGTTAGCGAGCCAAAACTGGTGCGCGGCGCCCCGAAAACACTGCGCCAGGCGGTGGTGGAGCCGTTCCACGAATTCATTACGCGCAACGGTTGGCAATCGGCTTTGCTGGTGCTGGCGTTCATCTTTTTCTACAAACTGGGCGACAGCATGGCCACCGCACTGGCCACGCCGTTCTACCTCGACATGGGCTTTTCCAAAACCGAAATTGGCCTAGTGGCGAAGAACGCCGGCCTTTGGCCGAGCGTCATTGGCGGTCTGCTGGGCGGCGCGTGGATGGTCAAGCTGGGTATCAATCGCGCGTTGTGGCTGTTCGGTGCCATGCAGATGATTGCGATTCTGGGCTTCGCCTGGCTGGCAACGGTCGGCCACAGCCTGCCCTGGCTGGCGGTGGTGATCGGTGTGGAAGCCTTCGGCGTCGGATTGGGTACGGCGGCCTTTGTCGCTTATATCGCCCACACTACCAACCCGCTTTATACCGCCACCCAGTTCGCCCTGTTCACCAGCCTCGCTGCCGTGCCGCGCACCTTTGCCAATGCCGCCACCGGCTGGCTGGTGGAATGGATGGGCTGGGTGGACTTCTTCCTGTTCTGCTTTGCTATCGCTGTTCCCGGCATGCTGTTGCTGTTCAAGGTCGCGCCGTGGAACGAGAAGAGCAGTTCCCTGTAAGGCCGGTCACCTGGATTCGACCAAGCTTCATCAACCGATGGAGCTTGGTCATGAAACCGGTACTTTCTCCCCAAGCCTTGTGGCTGCTCGGTCTCTTCGCGCTTATTTCGCTTCCCGTGGCCGCGGCGGAATGCAGCGCCACCAGCGGTCGGAATCGTGTCGCCCTGCTGGAGCTTTACACCTCGGAGGGTTGCAGCAGTTGCCCGCCTGCCGACCGCTGGCTGAGCGGGCTGGCAGCCGCGGGCTACGCCGGCGACCGCGTGATCCCACTGGCGCTCCATGTGGATTACTGGGACACCATCGGCTGGAAGGACAGGTTCGCCAAACCGGGTTTCTCCGCCCGACAGCGCGAGATGGCGGGCCTTGGCCACGCCGGCTTTGTTTACACGCCGCAGGTGATGCTCAACGGCCGCGATTACCTCGGTGTGGGCAATCCGGCGCGCTTCGCCGCCGATATTGCTGCCATCAACCGCAACCCGGCGCGCGCCAATATCCAGCTCACGCTCAGCCAGCCGGGCGCGGACAGCCTCGAGGTGAGCGCCGCCGCGCAGGCCGGTAAACAAGATTCCCCGCTACTGTACGTGGCGCTTTACGAGAACAACCTGAACACGGCGGTAAGAGCCGGCGAGAACGGCGGCGCCAGCCTGCATCACGATTACGTGGTGCGTGAATGGCTGGGTCCCTACCCCATTGACAAGACCACGACACCCTGGCGGCACAAGCTCAGACTCGATCCCGAGTGGAAAAGCCCGGAGATGGGTGTTGCGGCCTTCGTCCAGAGTCGCGCCAGTGGGGAAGTCCTGCAAGCCATGGCGCTCAAGCTTTGCGAAGATGGCAGGCATTGAAGCGCGCGGCCGACGGTGGCAATATGCGCCTTTGCCAAATATTGGAAGACGACCTTTGTGAAAAAAAGATTTTTTTACCTGACGCTGTTCTCCCCGGTTGGCTTGGCCCTGTTGCTGCCGGGCTGTGGAGGGGGAAAATTGTGGCCGTTCGATGGGGATGGTGCGACGACATCATCCAGAAAGCCGGCCAATGCCACCGAATATCAGTGTGACGGCGGCAAACGGTTCTATGTACGCATGATGGATAACGGCGCCACGGCCTGGCTGATCCTTCCCGATCGCGAGGTGGCGCTGGCCAAGGCCTCGTCCGGCAGCCGCTACAGCAACGGCATCGCGGTGCTGGAGATCAACGGCAGCGAGGCAGCGCTGGCCGACGGCACCGTTACTTACAGCGGATGCAAGGTGCCGGCGCCCGCGGCCAAATAACGGCTAAACGTCGTAATCTACCGTCAGCGGCGCGTGGTCGCTAAAGCGCTCGTCCTTGTAGACGCTGGTGGAAAGGGCCTTGGCGGCGATGCCCGGCGTGGCGATCTGGTAGTCGATGCGCCAACCGACGTTCTTGGCCCAGGCCTGACCGCGGTTGCTCCACCACGTATAGCATTCGTCCGTGGTATCCGGGTGCAGGCGGCGGTAAACGTCCACCCAGCCCAGTTCGTTGAAAATCCGCGTCATCCAGGCGCGCTCCTCTGGCAGAAAACCTGAATTCTTGCGGTTGCCTCGCCAATTCTTGAGGTCGGCCTCCTGGTGGGCGATGTTCCAGTCGCCGCACACCACCACCTCGCGCCCGCTGGCCTTGAGTGCAGCGAGGTGCGGGTAGAAGCGCTCCATCACGCTGAACTTGACGGCCTGCCGTTCCTCGCCGCTGGAACCGGAAGGGAGGTAGAGCGAAACCACGCTCAGGTTACCGAATCGCGCCTCGATGTAGCGACCCTCGGCATCGATGTCCGGCATGCCCAATCCTTCGATGATGGCATCCGGCTGTTTGCGGCTGTAGATGCCTACGCCACTGTAGCCTTTCTTCTCGGCGTAGTGGAAATAGCCGAACCAGTCGTCCGGCTGCAGCATGTGACGACTCATATCGGGCGCCTGTGCCTTGAGTTCCTGCATGCAGAGGAGGTCGGCATTCTGTTGCTGCAACCAGTCGTAGAAACCTTTGCTGGAAGCGGAGCGGATGCCGTTGAGATTCGCGGATATAATGCGGAGCATGTGTTTACACTTTAATTTGAAAAATGACCGATTTCAGACAGCAATTCATCGCGTTCGCCATTGACAAGCAGGTGCTGCGTTTCGGCGAATTCATCACCAAGGCGGGGCGCAAGACCCCCTATTTCTTCAACACCGGGCTATTCAACGACGGCGATAGCCTGCGCAAGCTGGGTCAATTTTACGCCAAAGCCATCCTGGAAAGCGGGCTGGAGTTCGACGTGCTGTTCGGGCCGGCCTACAAGGGGATCCCGCTGGCGGCCAGCATCGCCATTGCACTGTCGGAAGCTGGGCGCAACGTGCCATTCTCTTTCAACCGCAAAGAGGCCAAGGATCACGGCGAAGGCGGCACCATCGTCGGCGCACCACTCAAAGGTAAGGTGCTGATCGTGGACGATGTGATTTCTGCCGGGACCTCTATCCGCGAATCGGTGGAGATTATCCGCGTCAACGGCGCCGCGCCTTGCGGCGTTTTCATTGCGCTGGATCGACAGGAGCGCGGCAGCGGAGAGTTGTCCGCGGTGCAGGAGGTCGAGCGCAGTTATGGCATTCCGGTGTTTGGGATCGCCAGCCTGGCGATCCTGATCGAGTACTTGCGGAATCAGCCGCACATGGCGCACAATCTAGACGCCATCGAACGTTACCAAAGTGAGTATGGGATTGCCTCCTGACACTGTTTACCCCCAACCCAGACCCCTCCATGTGACGCTGGGCGGAGTGCTAATAATCGCCTGTTCAGTCGCCTATCTTGCATGTACCCCAGAGGTGAGGGCGGCGCAAAAATCCGGCCGCATCGTCAAGTGGGTGGACGAAAAAGGCGTCACGCATTACGGCGATAGCCTGCCACCCGAGCAAACCAGCAAGTCCAGTGTCGTCCTTGATGAAAAAGGGACGGTGGTTAAGAAAAACGATGCCACGCTGCCTCCGGAAGAACGTGAGCGTCTCAGGCTGGAAAAGGAAAAGCAGGAGAGACTGGCAGTCGAACAGGAGCGGCGAGACAGGATTGTGCTGAATGCCTACTCCACCGAAGAGGACATCGACTTGGCGGCTGAACGCAGTGTCCGTCTTGAGGAGTCGACCATCCAGGCGCTGGAAGTCAGCCTCTCCAGCGCACAGAAAAAGCTCGAGGAGAACAACAAGTTTGCCGCGGGGCTACAGGCGCGCAAAAAACCGCTGCCGGCAGATTTGACCAGCGATATCGAGTCATCCAAAAAGGATGTCAGCAGAATCGAAGGGCAGCTCGCACAAAAGCGCAAGGAAATCGCAACGATCCGCGAGCATTACGCAGAGGATAAGCGCCGCTTCCGAGAGCTGAAGGGCTATACGGTGCCTGCCCCTGCTACTTCTGCAGCCCCCGTTGCACGTCCAAACGCACCGCGCTAAGCGTCCAGTTTTTTCTTCAGAATTTCGTTGACCTGCGCCGGGTTGGCCTTGCCCTTGCTAGCCTTCATGCACTGGCCGACCAGGCCGTTGAAAGCCTTTTCCTTGCCCGCCTTGTATTCGGCCACCATGGTGGCGTTCGCCGTCAGCACTTCATCCACGATGGCCTCGATCGCGCCGGAATCGGAAACCTGCTTCAGGCCGCGCTGTTCGATGATGCGATCGGCGTCACCTTCGCCCGCCCACATCGCCTCGAACACTTCCTTGGCCATTTTTCCGGAGATGGTGTTGTCGGTGATGCGCTTGAGTAGCCCGGCCAGTTGCACCGGCGACACTGGCGATGACACGATGGCCTTGCCTTCTTCATTCAGTTTGGCGGCGATTGACCCCATCACCCAGTTGGTGACCAGTTTGGCCTCGCCGCCAAACTCGGCGACAGCCGCGACGAAATAATCCGCGATGCCGCGCGATGCGGTGATGGCCGTCGCATCGTAAGCCGGCAGACCATAGACCTGCTCGAAACGGGCTTTCATGGCTTCCGGCAATTCCGGCAAGGTCGCCCTCACTGCCTCAATATCCGCCTCTGAAATTACCAGCGGCAGCAGGTCCGGGTCGGGGAAGTAGCGGTAGTCGTTGGCTTCCTCCTTGCTGCGCATGGCGCGGGTTTCGCCGGTATCCGGGTTGAACAGCACGGTCGCCTGCTCGATGGTGCCACCGTCCTCCAAGGTTTCGATCTGCCAGCGGGTTTCGTATTCGATGGCCTGCTGCATGAAGCGAAAGGAATTGAGATTCTTGATCTCGCGGCGCGTGCCCAGCTTGTCGGAGCCTTTGGGGCGCACCGAAACATTGGCGTCGCAGCGGAAGGAGCCTTCCTGCATGTTGCCGTCGCAGATCCCGATCCACATCACCAGTTCGTGCAGTTTTTTGGCGTAGGCCACAGCTTCGGCAGCGGAGCGCATGTCGGGCTCGGTGACGATTTCCAGCAGCGGGGTGCCGGCACGGTTGAGGTCGATGCCGGTCATGCCGTGGAAATCCTCGTGCAGCGATTTGCCGGCGTCTTCTTCCAGGTGGGCGCGCGTGATGCGCACGGTTTTTTCTTCATCGCCAACCTGGATGGTCAGATGCCCCCTGCCTACCACCGGCAGCTCGTACTGGCTGATCTGGTAGCCCTTGGGCAAATCGGGGTAGAAGTAGTTCTTGCGTGCGAACACCGAGCGTCGGCCGATTTCGGCGTCGATCGCGAGGCCAAACTTAACCGCGCAGCGCACCGCCTCGCGGTTCAGCACCGGCAGCACGCCGGGCAGAGCGATGCTTACCGCGTCAGCCTGGGTGTTGGGTTCCGCCCCGAACGCCGTGGAGGCCCCGGAAAAAATCTTGGTTTTGGTTTGGAGCTGGGTATGCGTTTCCAGCCCGATAACAACTTCCCACTGCATTTAGATACCCTCCGGCATTCTGGTGTGCCAGTCCGTCACTTGCTGATATTGATGGCCGACGCTGAGCATGCGCGCCTCGTCGAAATAGTTGCCGATGATCTGCAAACCGACCGGCAGACCATTCGTGAAACCAGCAGGCACGCTCATGCCCGGCAGACCGGCGAGGTTGACGGCAATGGTATAGAGGTCTTCCAGGTACATGGCCACCGGGTCATCGGTTTTTTCGCCGGTCTTGAA
>DAOMFG010000026.1:0-11775 GCA_035429685.1 Methylophilaceae bacterium
GGCCGCACGTGCCTTCCACCGGCAAGCTCAAGGCGTTCAAGCTGATGAAGGTGGCCGGCGCCTACTGGCGCGGCGATTCCAAGAACGAGATGCTGCAGCGCATCTATGGCACGGCCTGGGCGAAGAAGGAAGACCTCGACGCCTACCTGCACATGCTGGAGGAGGCGGAAAAACGCGACCACCGCAAGCTGGGCAGGCAGCTCGACCTGTTCCACATGCAGGACGAAGCGCCCGGCATGGTGTTCTGGCACCCGCGCGGCTGGACGCTGTGGCAGGAAGTCGAACAATACATGCGCGCCAAGTTCGTCGAATACGGCTACCAGGAAGTACGTACGCCACTGGTGATGGATCGCGCACTGTGGGAAAAGTCCGGCCACTGGGAAAACTACCGCGACAACATGTTCACTACGGCCTCCGAAAATCGCGACTATGCGGTGAAGCCGATGAACTGCCCGGGCCACGTACAGATATTCAACCACGGCCTGCACAGCTACCGTGAACTGCCGCTGCGCCTGGCCGAGTTTGGCTGCTGTCACCGCAACGAGCCTTCGGGCGCGCTGCATGGCCTGATGCGGGTGCGCGGCTTCACCCAGGACGATGCACATATCTTCTGCACCGAAGAGCAGATCCAGTGCGAAGTGGCGGATTTCATCGTCATGCTGCAACGGATTTATGCGGATTTCGGTTTCAACGACGTGCTGGTCAAACTCTCTACCCGCCCGGAAAAGCGCGTCGGTTCCGATGAAACTTGGGACAAAGCCGAGGCCGCGTTGACCGCGGCCTTGCAACAGAATGGCCTGGCGTTCGACTTGCAGCCGGGCGAGGGCGCTTTCTACGGCCCCAAGATCGAATTTACGCTGAAGGATTCGCTCGGCCGCCTGTGGCAGTGCGGCACCATCCAGCTCGACTTCAACTTGCCGGTGCGCCTGGGCGCGGAATACGTGGCTGAGGATAACTCGCGCAAGCCGCCGGTGATGCTGCACCGTGCCATCGTCGGCAGCATGGAACGCTTTCTCGGCATCCTCATTGAGAACCATGCCGGCGCCATGCCGCTGTGGCTGTCGCCGGTGCAGGCGGTGGTAATGAATATCACCGATGCGCAGGCGGAATACGTCGAGAAAGTGACTGCGGAATTGAAGAAAAACGGCTTCCGTGCACAATCAGACTTGAGAAATGAGAAAATAAACTATAAAATTCGGGAACATAGCTTGCAGAAGATGCCTTACTTGCTGGTAGCAGGCGAGCGTGAAATGCAAAGCGGACAAGTGGCCGTGCGTACCCGGAAAGGCGAAGACCTAGGATCCATGCCGTTGCAGGCGTTCATTGAACGTCTTCGCGGCGAGGTCGATAGCAAGGGTGGCGCGGCCTGATTATTTATTGACTTGGAGAATTTGCGATAGCTCAGGATAAAGAAACACGAATCAACGGTGACATTACAGCGCCACAGATTCGTTTGATTGGGGTGGACGGCGAGCAGCTTGGGATTGTCAGTTTGAGCCAGGCGCTGTCCCTGGCGGAAGAAGCAGAAATCGATCTGGTCGAGATCGCCCCGCAAGCAGCCCCCCCGGTTTGCCGCTTGATGGATTACGGCAAGTTCAAATACCACGAGAGCAAAAGGCAGCACGAAGCGCGCCTGAAGCAGAAGCAAGTCCAGGTCAAGGAAGTGAAGTTTCGTCCGGGAACGGATGAAGGGGACTATCAGGTCAAGCTGCGCAACCTGATCCGTTTCCTGCAGGAAGGGGACAAGGCCAAGATTACGCTACGTTTTCGTGGTCGTGAAATCACCCACCAGGAGTTGGGGTTGGCGTTGCTGAAGCGCGTCGAGGCCGATCTCCAGGAGCATGCGGTGGTGGAACAGTTTCCGAAAATGGAAGGCCGCCAGATGGTGATGGTGCTCGGCCCCCATAAAAAGCAGCAGAAGTAGCACCAAACCGAAGGTGACGCGGCCCTGGCATGCCCGATCGCCTTTTTGAGTAATCCAAAAACAGGAGTAAAGAAATGCCCAAGATGAAAACCAAGAGCGGCGCCAAAAAGCGCTTCAAGTTCCTGGGGAACGGCAAGGTCAAGCGTACCCATTCGCACCTGCGCCACATCCTCACCAAGAAGACCACCAAGCAGAAACGCAAGCTGCGCGGCACGGCCATCATTTCCGCAACCGACGTCAAGCGCGTACGCGCCATGATGCCGACCCAATAAGGAGATAAGGACATGCCAAGAGTCAAGCGTGGTGTCATCGCCCGTGCCCGTCACAAGAAGGTGCTGGACGCAGCCAAGGGCTACCGTGGTCGTCGCAAAAATGTATACCGCATCGCCAAACAGGCGGTGATGAAGGCGGGGCAATATGCCTACCGCGACCGTCGTCAACGCAAGCGCCAGTTCCGCGCCCTGTGGATCGCCCGGATCAACGCCGGCGCCCGCGAGTGCGGCCTGACCTACAGCCGTTTCATGAACGGCCTGAAGAAGTCAGCCGTGGAAGTGGACCGCAAGGTGCTGGCTGACCTGGCCGTATTCGACAAACCGGCATTCGCCAAGTTTGCTGAAGTGGCGAAGTCCGGCCTCGGCGCTGCTTAAGCGGTAGCAAATGAAGAAAGGAGGCTTAGCGGCCTCCTTTTTTTTCGGCAGGGACACTGATCCGTACTATGCAAAATCTGGAAGAAATTCTCAAAAACGCCCAAGGTGAGTTCGATGCCTGTGCAACACTGGTTGACCTGGAGCAAGCCAAGGCGCGTTTCCTGGGCAAGAGTGGCGCACTGACTGAGTTGCTCAAGGGGCTGGGCAAACTGTCCGTAGAGGAACGCCCGGCGGCGGGCGCCGCCATCAACGTGGTCAAGCAGGGCGTGGAACAGGCGCTGCAGGGTAGGCGCAATGCCATCCTGGCGACAGAGCAGGCGCACAAGCTGGGCAGCGAAACTCTGGACGTGACCCTGCCTGGACGCGGCAGGGGGCGGGGGAGATTGCATCCGGTCACACTCACCCTGCAGCGTATCGAGGAGCTGTTCCGCTCCATCGGCTTCGAGGTGGCGGAAGGCCCGGAGATCGAGACCGATTTCTACAATTTCACCGCGCTCAACATCCCGGAAGACCACCCAGCGCGTGCTATGCACGACACTTTCTACGTGGACGAGCAGCACGTGTTGCGCACCCACACCTCGCCGGTGCAGGTACACTTCATGCAGGATCGCCAGCCGCCGCTGCGCATTATCGCGCCGGGGCGGGTCTACCGCGTCGATTCCGACGCCACCCATTCACCCATGTTCCACCAGGTGGAAGGGCTGTGGGTGGACGAGCAGGTCAGCTTCGCCAACCTCAAGGGCGTGGTGCAGGACTTCCTGCAGCGCTTCTTCGAACGCGACGATTTGCAGGTGCGTTTCCGCCCGTCGTTTTTCCCGTTCACCGAGCCGTCGGCCGAGATGGACATGAGCTGGAACGGCGGCTGGCTGGAAATCGGCGGCTGCGGCATGGTGCATCCCAACGTGTTCGGCCATGTCGGTATCGACGCCGAGAAATACCGCGGCTTTGCTTTTGGCTTGGGCGTGGAGCGCCTCGCCATGTTGCGCTACGGCGTTAATGACCTCAGGTTGTTCTTCGAAAGCGACCTGCGTTTCCTCAAACAATTTGTCTGAAAACCATGAAGTTCTCCGAAAACTGGCTGCGCAGCTTCGTTAACCCCCCACTTGATAGTGCGGGGCTCAATCATTTGTTGACAATGGCCGGGCTGGAAGTCGAAGCGCAGACTGCAGTCGCGCCTGCTTTCAGTGGTGTCGTGGTGGCGGAAATCCTCAGTGCTGAAAAACATCCTGATGCCGACCGCTTGCAGGTGCTGAAAGTGGATGTAGGCCAAACCGAACCGCTGCAGATCGTCTGTGGTGGTGCTAACGCGCGTGCTGGTTTGAAATCCGCCTGCGCCTTGGTCGGCGCCAAGCTGCCCGGCTTCGACATCAGGCAGGCCAAGGTGCGCGGCGTGGAGTCATTCGGCATGATGTGTTCGGAAAAGGAACTGGGCTTGGCCACGGACAGCGCCGGCATCATCGAACTGCCGGCCGATGCATCGTTGGGGCAGGACATTCGTGCGTACTTCGATCTTGACGACCAAGTATTCGAACTCAAGCTTACCCCCAACCGCAGCGATTGCTTGAGCGTGGCAGGCGTGGCGCGCGACGTTTCAGCGCTGACGGGCGCCGGGTTGTGCCTGCTTGGGATTCCTGAGGCGGCAGCGACCAGCCAAAAAGGCAAGGCCGTGTACGTGGAAGCTGCCACGGCCTGTCCCCGCTACTGCGGTCGCGTGGTCAACGGCGTCAACGCCAATGCGCTTACGCCGGGCTGGATGAAGCGCCGTCTGGAGCGCAGCGGCTTGCGCAGTATTTCTGCGTTGGTGGATATTACCAATTACGTTCTGCTGGAACTTGGGCAGCCGTTGCACGCCTTTGATCTCTCCAAGCTGACTGGTGATATCGTGGTCCGTTTCGCCCGCAGTGGCGAAAAGATCGCTCTGCTGAACGAGCAATTGTCCGAGCTGCAAACCGATATGCTGGTGATCGCCGACGATAGTGGCCCTGTCGCCTTGGCCGGCATCATGGGTGGCAGTGTCACGGCGGTTTCCGATACCACCACTGACGTGTTTCTGGAAAGTGCTTTCTTCGCGCCTGCTGCTATTGCTGGCAAGGCCCGCCGACTAGGGCTTTCTACTGATTCCTCCTTCCGCTTTGAACGCGGTGTTGATTTTGCTGGAACCAGACAATGTCTGGAGCGTGCCACGCAACTGGTGCTGGAGATTTGCGGCGGCTACGCCGGCGAAATCATCGAGCAGGTCGCTAAATTTCCGGAGCGTGCACCGGTAAGGCTGCGTGTGCAAAGGGCCGCCGCTGTATTGGGCATTGCCCTGACCGAGGAAAAAGTTGCCGGGCTGCTAAACCGCCTGCAATTCAATTTCAGCGTAAACGGCGGCGTATTCGAAGTAACGCCTCCTAGCTATCGCTTCGACATCGCTATCGAGGAAGACCTGATCGAGGAGGTCGTACGCTTGCACGGCTACGAACATCTTCCAGCCTTGCCGCCGATGAGCGATGGCTTGGCCATGCTGCCGTCTCCCGAAGAACGGCTGAGCTTGGATAGCCTGCGGCAAACACTGGCGGCGGCAGACTACTTTGAAACAATCAACTACAGCTTTATTGATGCTGCATGGGAACGCGGTCTGATGGGCAATGCGGATGCCATCTCCTTGCGCAACCCGATCGCTAGCAACATGAGCGTGATGCGTTCCGGCCTGTGGGGTGGCCTGCTGGAATCCCTGCAATACAACCTCAACCGTAAGCAGGAACGGGTGCGCCTGTTCGAAGTTGGTGCCTGCTTTGCCAGGCGGGAGCAAGGTTACGTGGAAACGACGCGCATCGCCGGGTTGTGCTATGGCGACGCCCTGCCCGAGCAATGGGGCGAAGCGGCGCGCGAAGTGGACTTTTATGACGTAAAGGCAGATGTGGAAATGCTGACACGTGGCCGTACCCGTTTCGAGGCGGCGCAGCACCAGGCACTGCATCCGGGACAGTCGGCGCGTGTGATACTCGATGGCCAGGCCATCGGCTGGCTGGGCGGACTGCACCCGCAATGGCAGCAGTATTACGGCTTGCCGCGCGGCGCGGTGGTGTTCGAACTGGATGCTGTGCCTTTGCTGGTACGCAAGCTACCTGCATACACAGAGGTGGCAAAATTCCCACTGGTACGCCGAGACATCGCACTGGTGGTGGATGAAACGGTCTCTGTGCAAGCCTTGCTTGACGTGATGCTGGAGGCGCGTGCAGAGGTGGTAGATACCATTTCCCTGTTCGACCAATACCGCGGAAAAGGGGTCGGGGATGGCAAGAAAAGTCTTGCGTTTCTGGTAGTTATGCAAGATACTCAAAGAACGTTGACGGATGAAGAGGTCGATGCCGCAATGGCACGGCTGGTCGCCGCGGCAACAAAAAAATACGGCGCTGTGTTAAGAAGTTAAGAGGGTGGCATGACACTAACAAAAGCTGATCTGGCCGACCTGCTGTTCGAGCAGGTGGGGTTGAATAAACGCGAAGCCAAAGACATGGTCGAGGCTTTTTTTGAAGAAGTGCGCAGCAGCCTTGAGGTTGGTGACAGTGTGAAGCTGTCTGGCTTCGGCAATTTCGAGTTGCGCCAGAAGTCCGAGCGTCCGGGCCGCAACCCCAAGACGGGCGAGGAAATTCCTATTACTGCCCGACGTGTGGTGACCTTCCACGCCAGCCAGAAGCTAAAATTCAAGGTAGAAGAGACCTATGGCGGAGCAGGCAGCTAAGGTCACCCTGCCGCCTATCCCCGCCAAACGCTATTTCACTATTGGTGAGGTGAGCGAGTTGTGCGGCGTCAAGCCGCATGTGCTGCGCTATTGGGAGCAGGAATTCACCCAGCTCAAGCCGGTCAAGCGGCGCGGTAACCGCCGCTACTACCAGCATCATGAAGTGCTGCTGATTCGTCGTATTCGCGAGTTGCTGTATGAGCAGGGATTTACCATCAGCGGCGCGCGCAACCGCTTGGGCGAGGCCGATACGCGCGATCACCATGCGGCCGAAGCGCAGGAAATTTCCGTCGTTCCAAATTCCCTGCCACCCGATCCGGATGATGACGCCGACGAACTGCCGGCGTTTGATTTTACCCAGTTGCGCGCGCAACTGCGCGGTGTGCTGGATATGCTTCGCTCCGCTGCTGCATGATTGTTTCGCGCTGATTCCTGCAGTTTGGCAGGCTGCGCTGCTTCCGCTATAATGCCGCCTTCGCCGTGGAGCCTAGTAGCTCATGGCGCCGGTTCGGGGCGTAGCGCAGCCTGGTAGCGTACCTGCATGGGGTGCAGGTGGTCGGAGGTTCAAATCCTCTCGCCCCGACCAATTAAATCAATAGGTTGTAAAAATGAAGAGGCCGCTTAATGCGGCCTTTCTCAATTCGTGGGCGCTATCCTCGGTAATGGCCCTTATTTCGTAGCTCTGGTCCCATCCTCAAACTCGATTGTTTCATATGTGAAATCAATCCTGATCTGATCCTCGCGCAATTCCTTCAGCGTGGCATAGCCGGGAAACATGACCGGGTAAAAAGTATGCGTGATTTGTTCCGTGCCGTTGGCAGGGATGCCTTGCTTGGAATGGAACGAGAAGGAACCGAATTCATTCCCAATGACATCAGCTAGTCTGGCTGTCCCTTGGAGGTTACTGATGGCCTTCCCAGTTTTGTTGGTCAACGTTATTTGAACGTCGATTCCCTTTAACAATCCAGCAAGGCCGCCTGATTTCATGGCCTTGCCTGAAAGGGAGCCATCAATGGATTCTGCGACGGATGGTGCCTGCATCGATGCCGTGACGCCGGTGCTGTTTGAGGGGGTTGGCGGCGTGGCGGCTTGGTTGGTTTCCGCCTGTTTCATTTCTGGTGTCAGTGGTGCGCCAGTGTCTTGCTTGCGATGGATTTCCTTGACGGTTTCCTCCAGGGCGAGCAGCCGATAGGCCGTGGATGGGTGCGTGGAGGAATAGTCTGCCTGGATTCCGGCTGGGTGCGCTGCCGCCATTCTTCTCCAGAATTTCGGCGCGTTGTCGATATCCTTGCCGGCTACCGCCATCATGTACAAGCCGACATAATCCGCTTCTGCTTCAAATTCCTTGGAGTAACGCATGGCGGCCATATTTCCGAAACCTCCGTTGGTATTTACGCCAGTCGTCGCAGCAATCAGAATATCCAGGATAGAACCCAAGACATAGTTGGTCTGCTGGGCCTTCATGTGTCGCATGGTGTTATGCGACATTTCGTGGGATACCACCAAGGCAAGTTCGGTGTCGTTCTGGGCGAAGCGCATCATGCCGCGCGTAATGAATACGTGATCGCCGTCGGCAAATGCGTTCAATGCATCATCACCGTTCAGGAGCACCGGGAATGCACATTGCTTCCGGGGTTGGAGAGAAATCGTCATTTCTTCGCTGCCGCGATTGATTTTCAGCGCGACAGGTGCGCCATCTTTCAGCAGTTGCTCAAGCTTTTCGCTGATGACTTTTTCCGAGTTGTTCCCTACGGGAATGATCCAGTTATTCATGGCGACGATTTCATCACCTACCTTGACGCCGGCATCTTGGGCAGCCGAGGCGGGGTAAACCAGCAGGACTTTTGGATGCTGACCTATCTTGTAGAGCTTTTGTGCTGCATTGCTGAATTGTCTGGGAATCATGCCTTGGCCCAGGAAGTACATTCCCATGTCATAGTTGACGAAATCGCCGCATAGCGCAGTATCCTTGCTCTTGAGGTCGTAGGCGACTGCCTGCAGTCGCAGATCGTCGTTAACAAGGCCTTCAAGAGCGATTTCATTCTGGATTTCCTGCTCGGCCTGATTCGAGGACTCATCGATGTCGATATGCCGCGTGCTTGGCGCCGCGCAGGCCGCAAGCAACAATGCCAGAAATAGCGAAGTCGCTAGCTGGTATGTTGCATTTCTTACGTTCTGTAGCAGCATGAAATGGTCTAGGTGGTAGGAGTTATTTTTTGCAAGGGTAAGCCTTGGATAGGGCGATGATGGCACTGCGTCGTCCGTTTTTATCCTTGTCTTGCGGATGTTCGCGCAACCATTGGTTGATGATTTTGAGCGCCTCGCTGCGGGTCAGGCTTTCCTCGGGCGGACAGACCGCCTTGGCGCCGCCGACCCTGAAATCACCGATGCTGAAGCCATCGAGCAAGCCGGATACATAGCCCATGCACCACATGGCATCCATGGTCTCGTCGGGCGACAGGGTGCCGCCATTCATGGATTTTTCGGAAGATGAGCAGCGGTTGAGCAGGTCTCCACTGGTCACCGGGGCAGCTTGCGCCGACCATGTGCAAAGCACGAGCAGACCGGCCAGTGCAAACGGGATGGCGACCGCCACAGCTCTTTGCGGCCGCCCTGTGCGCGGTGCCAGTTCAGTGTCTATGATGCTTTTGCCCATGCATGTGGTCCAGCAGGCTGTAGTAGTTGGAAGGCGTGAGTACGGTGGGGATCGCGTCCGGTAACGTTTCCGGGAAGTCCTTGCTGTAATGGAGACCGCGGCTTTCGTGGCGTTCCAGGGCGCTGCGTACCACCAGTTCTGCCACCTGCAGCAAATTTCTCAGTTCGATCAGGTTGTTGCTGATGCGGAAATGGCTGTAGAACTCGTGGACTTCATCGCGCAGCAGGTGGATGCGGTGCAAGGCGCGCTCCAGACGCTTGTCGGTGCGCACGATGCCGACGTAGTTCCACATGAAGCGCCGCAGTTCGTCCCAGTTCTGGGTAATGATCACTTCCTCGTCGGCATCGGTGACGCGGCTTTCGTCCCAGTCCGGCAGTTCCGGCAGCACGACATCCGGCTTGGAGAAGATATCCTCTGCGGCGGAATTGCCGAACACCAGACACTCAAGCAGCGAGTTGCTGGCCAGGCGGTTTGCGCCGTGCAGACCAGTGCAGGCAGTTTCGCCAATGGCGTACAGATTGGGCAGATCGGTGGAGCCGATATGGTCGGTCATCACGCCGCCGCAGCTGAAATGGACGGCCGGTACCACCGGAATGGGCTGGCGCGTGATGTCGATGCCGAGTTCTAGGCAGCGCTGGTAGATGTTGGGGAAATGCGCATGGATGAAATCTGCCGAGCGGTGGGAGATGTCCAGATAAACGCAGTCGATACCACGCTTCTTGATCTCGAAGTCGATGGCACGCGCTACCACATCGCGCGGAGCCAGTTCTTCGCGTGGATCATGTGCCGGCATGAAACGCGTTCCGTCCGGCAGTTTGAGCAGGCCGCCTTCGCCGCGGACTGCCTCGGTGATGAGGAAGGTCTTGGCCTGCGGGTGATAGAGACAGGTGGGATGGAACTGGATGAATTCCATGTTGGCTACCCGGCAGCCCGCGCGCCAAGCCATGGCTACCCCATCGCCGGTGGCGCCGTCGGGGTGGGTGGTGTAGAGATAAACCTTGCCCAGGCCGCCGCAGGCGAGTGCGGGATGCTGCGCCGAAATGGTCAGCACCTTGCCGTGTTTCTTGTCCAGCACGTAGGCGCCCAGGCAGTGATCCTTGCGTTTGCCAAGCTTGCGTGCGGTGATGAGGTCGACGGCGATGTGCTCTTCCAGCAGAGTAATGCCCGGATGGTTGCGCACTTTTTGCGCCAGCGTTTCCTGCACCGCGTGCCCAGTGGCATCGGCGGCGTGGATGATGCGGCGCTTGCTGTGTCCGCCTTCGCGTGTGAGGTGGAAGCCGCTCTCGCTATGCTCGTCGCGCGTGAAAGGCACGCCTTGATCAATCAGCCATTCCACCATGGCGCGGCCATGCTGGACGACATGTCGCGTGACTTCGGGGTCGCACAAGCCGGCGCCGGCGATGAGAGTGTCCTGGATGTGTGCTTCCAGTGAGTCGTCGTCGGTTAGCACCGCGGCAATACCGCCTTGTGCCCAGCTACTTGCGCTGTCGGTCAACTGGCGCTTGGTGACGAGGCAAACTTTCTTGTGCGGGGCTAGTTGGAGTGCCATCGTCAGTCCGGCCAGCCCGCTGCCGATGATGAGAACGTCGAAACGCAACACGATTTTCTTCAATCAAAGTGAACCAAGCGAAGTGTACTGCTGTCTTTAAGCTGCGCATAGGCTTACAGTAGCTTTGCGAGGCGCGTTATACTCAAACTTAACATGCCAAATAATAATTCATCAGGGGGAACGCCCGCATGGGCGATCGGGAAATAGATCAGGAACTGGTCGAACGCGCACAGCGCGGCGACAAGCGTGCCTTCGGTTTGCTGGTGGAAAAATACCAGCGCAAGCTGGGACGCTTGCTGGGCCGCATGATACGTGACCAGGCGGAGGTGGAAGACGTGGTGCAGGAGGCCTTCATCAAGGCCTACCGTGCGTTGCCCAACTTCCGTGGCGAAAGCGCCTTCTATACCTGGCTGTACCGCATCGGCATCAATACCGCCAAGAATTATCTGGTGGCGATGGGACGCCGTCCGCGCGTCAGTACCGAAATCGAAGTAGAGGATGCCGAGAATTTCGAGGATGGTGACGAATTGCGTACGATAGCCACGCCGGAAACTGAACTCATGAGTAAACAAGTTGCCCAAACCGTCAACGATACGGTGGCGGCCTTGCCCGAGGAATTGCGTACCGCGATTACGCTACGCGAGATAGAAGGCCTGAGCTATGAAGAAATTGCAAGCCTGATGGATTGTCCTATCGGCACGGTGCGGTCCCGTATTTTTCGGGCACGCGAAACCATAGCAGAAAAGTTGCGTCCCCTGCTGGAGACGCAGGAAAACAGGAGATGGTGATGAAAGATCAAATTTCTGCCTTGATGGATGATGAACTGGATACGGCAACGTCATCGCATCTGTTTGCCGCCCTCAACGCCGATGACAAGCTAAGCGAATGCTGGGCTCTGTACCACGCGATCGGTGACAGCATGCGTGGCGATCCTCAATTCACCCCTGATTTCCAAAAGCGCCTGATGCGGCGACTGGCGCAGGAGCCTACTGTCCTGGCACCGCGTAAACCTTCTTACAAACCATCATTCATGCTTTCCGCTGCGGCTTCTGTTGCCGCGGTTCTGTTTGTCGGATGGATGGTCTTGCAGCAGCAAGCGCAATCCATTCCGGCAGCTCCCTCTTTGGCTCAGAACAATGTTTCAGCCGAGTCCGTCCAGTCTTATTTTCTGGCGCATCATGAGCAATCACCCGAGAACGTCATGCAGACTGCTTATATGCGTCCTGTCGCCTATTCTGGTAGCGGAGAGTAGCGCATGGTTGTTTTATCCAA
>DAOMFG010000027.1:0-11384 GCA_035429685.1 Methylophilaceae bacterium
GCTGTGTCATGAGAGGGGTCCTATTCAGTTCGCGGAACAACGCTCATGCAGGCGGCAAGACGCCGCCCGCATGAGCGTTTTACAGTTCCTTGCCGCCCTTGGCCTTGCATTCCTCGGCGGACACCGCCTTGAAGCCTTGACCCTTGCAGGAGTTTTGCCCCTTGCAAGCGTTGGTGGCGGTCTTGCAATCTGAAGTGCCCTTGCAGGAAGTGATGCCGCCGCAATGCACCTTGGCTTCCTTTGCCGGGGCATCGGCAGCTGCCGCCATGCCGCCGGCAAACAAAGCTGCAATCGCAGCGGCTGCGGTGAGTGCCTTGACTTGAGTCTGGTTCATTTCATATCTCCTAAAAGTTGGGATCGTAACCGCCGGCTGACCGGTAGCGAGGATCATTATGCCAATAATTTCGTCACGCAAATCCCGCGAGGCAGCTAAATTGCCGTGATTGGGAAAATCCTTGCGCGTCCGTCACTCGAACCCGACGGGTTCTTGATGGGTTGGTCGTGGGCGTTCGGGAATCCTTACAGACCAAAAGAAAACGGCCCAGAAGTTAATCTGAGCCGTTTCGTTGGCAGTGGCCGCAGCCAGCGGCCGTCACTTCACCTTACAAAAGGAAAAAATGGTTGGCGCCGGGGTTGCTGATATCAGTGCTGTTAAGTTCGGCATAATGAGGGAATCCGAAACCGCTAACGTCAACGGCTTCATTTTCATCTGCGACGATGTCGTCTGTGTCAGCCGATTCCAGCAGAACGTTATGCTCAAGCTGGCCATCCAGCCATTGTTGCAGATCGAAATTGCTCATGTCTTTACTCCTGCGGCACGGTTAAATTGCATAACCTGTGCTGTGCCGGGCGCAGGTGACGCTTTAGCAGCATTTGTATCCCGCCCTGCAAGTGGTCCTAACTCGGCGGCTTGAATCCGGAAACTCTCTCATCGGTCACTCCCCTCCCGCATCATCCTGAAAAAAAGGCGGGCGAAGCGCCCGCCGAGGGAGGAGATGTAATCACTATGGAACAGTGATGGCGCTATTATCAACATAATATAAATAATGTGAAATACTATGTATTAATATTCATAAAATAATACATTATATAAGGTGCCCCCTGCCGGAGTGGGAGCGAGACTGAGATACGCTTTTGCAATAGATTTCGAATAGTGCGCTCTCATGTTTTGGCACCCCCAAACAAAAACGGCTCAGGATCACTCCTGAGCCGCTTTGTTGACGATCCGTCGCTGACCCGATCAGCGCAAGTGGAAGCCTTACGCGCCCGGCTTCCTGCCCGGCGCCTTGGGTGGAACCGTGCCGGAGATTCGGAACAGCATCCCCTCGACTGGCTGACCATCGGAGAATCTGGTGACGCTGCAACGGGAAATTTCCCCTTTTGCCGACAGGTCGGACAGCGAAGTGCGAACCTCGGGAAGCGGGATTCCCATTGCGGACGCAATTTCCCAGTCGACCACCTGGCCGTGTTTTTTCAGATATTGAAGAATGGAGGCAGCATGCATTTCGGACTCCCTATATTTTAAAGTGTCAGTAAAAAAGATGGTCGGCCAACACGGAAACCATGCCGGCCATCTCCATATTTGGTGGGCCTCCTCGGAGTCGAACCGAGCACCAACGGATTATGAGTCCGCTGCTCTAACCAAGCATGAGCTAGAGGCCCCAAAAAACCTTGCTTAAGAGCAACCCTAGTCGTTGCCAGTTTCCAGGAAGCTGCGCAGCCTGTCGGAACGGGTCGGGTGGCGCAGCTTGCGCAGAGCTTTGGCCTCGATCTGGCGGATACGCTCGCGAGTGACGTCGAACTGCTTGCCGACTTCTTCCAGCGTGTGGTCGGTGTTCATTTCGATGCCGAAGCGCATGCGCAGCACCTTGGCTTCGCGCGGAGTGAGCGATTCCAGCACTTCCTTGGTTGCGTCGCGTAGGCTGGCATACACCGCCGCATCCACTGGGGCCATGGTGGAACTGTCCTCGATGAAGTCGCCCAGATGCGAATCGTCGTCGTCGCCGATCGGTGTTTCCATGGAAATGGGCTCCTTGGAAATCTTGAGGATCTTGCGGATCTTGTCTTCCGGCATTTCCATTTTTTCCGCCAGAATGGCCGGATCTGGCTCGCTTCCCGTTTCCTGCAGGATCTGGCGGCTGATGCGGTTCATCTTGTTGATGGTTTCGATCATGTGCACCGGAATCCGGATCGTGCGTGCCTGGTCGGCGATAGAACGGGTAATGGCCTGGCGTATCCACCAGGTCGCGTAGGTGGAAAACTTGTAGCCGCGGCGGTACTCGAACTTGTCCACCGCCTTCATCAAGCCGATATTCCCCTCCTGAATCAGATCGAGGAATTGCAGGCCGCGGTTGGTGTATTTCTTGGCGATCGAGATCACCAGACGCAAATTGGCTTCGATCATTTCGCGCTTGGCGCGGCGTGCGCGAGCTTCGCCAGTGGACATCTGCTTGTTGATTTCCTTCAGCTCCTTGATCGGCAGGCCAACTCTGGTCTGTAGATCAAGCAAGCGCTGCTGGCGGTCAAGAATGTTGTGGCGATGACGCTCCAGCTTGCTGGCATAGGCCTTGCCCGAGGCGAGCTCGTCCTCGAACCATTGCAAGTTGCCTTCGTTGCCCGGGAAAACCTTGATGAAGTGCTGGCGCGGCATGCCGGATTTTTCTACACAGAAATCCATGATCCTGCGCTCGTGCGAACGCACTTCTTCCACCATGGCACGCACCTGGTCACACAGCGCCTCGACCTGCTTGGCGGAGAATCGGAAAGCCATCAGCTCGTTGAGAATTTCTTCCTGCAATGCCTTGTAGCTCTTGTGCTGGGAGCCGTGCTTCTGCAGCACCTGCATCTTCTTTTCGTAGGCCGTACGGATGACGGCGAAGCGCTTGAGTACTTCTTCCTTCAGTTCCGCCAGCGCAGCTGCCGAAATGGCGGCTGCCTTGCTGCCATCTTCGTCCTCCTCTTCCTCTTCTTCCGGCAGCTCTTCTTCCTCGGCGCCGGCGGCCATAGCTTCGTCTACGCCCACATTGGCATCGATCAGACCATCGACCACTTCGTCCACACGCAGCTCATCTGTCTGCACCTTGTCGATCATGGCCAGCAGTTCGGCGATAGTGGTGGGGCAGGCAGCGATGGCCTGCACCATGTGCTTGAGGCCGTCCTCGATACGCTTGGCAATCTCGATTTCGCCTTCGCGGGTAAGCAGGTCGACCGTGCCCATTTCACGCATGTACATGCGAACAGGATCAGTCGTTCTGCCAAATTCCGAATCGACGGTGGACAGCGCCTGCTCGGCCTCTTCCACAGCATCTTCATCGGTCACCGCGGGCGGCGCATCGGACATCAGCAGCACTTCGGCATCCGGCGCTTCTTCGTAGACCTGGATGCCCATGTCGTTGATCATGCCGATGATGCCGTCGATCTGCTCGCTATCCTGGATGTCATCCGGAAGATGGTCGTTGATCTCGGCATAGGTCAGGTAGCCGCGCTCCTTGCCGAGCACGATCAGGGTTTTCAGTCGTGTGCGGCGCGCATCAGCGTCGTTGCCTGCCAGAATTTCGGACTTCTCGTTTTGCTGCTCGTTAGCCATGCTCGACCCCAAATCCGGTTAACGGAAAACCTTGTATTATATCCTAAAAATCACTTTTCAACTCTTGCCGTGTCCCCAACGGCTGCTCTGCAGCAGCACCCTCTGTTCCGGCGTCAGCGCCTGCAGACCTTTCTCCTGCGCCAGCGCCAGCAGTTCCGCCGCGGTTGACACCTGTTTTTCCCAGGATTTCTGCAGTTGCTGCAAGGCGCCGTCGAATTCCTGTTCGATTTCCAGCGTATCGTCCGCCTCCATCAGTTCTGCGCTCATCTCGGCGCGCATCTGCTCCGGCATCTCGCCCTGCAGCGCTTGCAGCATGGCGGCTGGGCTTAAATCGGGGCGCTCCGCCAGCAATTCAAGCAGGCGCCGCAATACCTCATCTTCGGCAGCTTTGCCGACCAGCAGCTGCACGTCGAGCTGCGCCGCCAGCTGCGGCCGCAGCAGCAGAATATGGAGCAGCCGCCGCACCAGCGTCGGCGGTTTGCGGCCGCTGCGCGCCGGTTGCGCGGCGCGTCCCGACGCCGCCTGTTTCAGTCCGAGCGCGCCTTCCAACTCTTCCAGCGACATTCCGCCCAAATCTGCCACGCGCTTGCGCAGCAGCAAGCCCAGCCGCGGCGCCTGGAGCTGCTTCAGGATCGGTTCCGCTTCATTGATGAAGCGCACCCGGTCTTCCTGTGATTGCAGATCGTTTTCCTCGCTCAACTTTTCGATCAGGTACTGTGACAGCGGCAAGGCGCCCTGCATCGCCTGTTCGAATGCTTCCTTGCCATAGGCACGCACGTAGCTGTCCGGGTCGTGCTCCGGCGGCAGGAACAGGAAGCTCAGCTTCAAACCGTCGGTCAGTGCCGGCAGGCTGTTCATCGCCGCACGCCACGCCGCCTTGCGTCCCGCCGCGTCGCCGTCGAAGCAGAACACGATGTCATCGGTCTGCCGCATCAATTTGGTGATGTGGTAGGGCGTAGTCGCCGTGCCAAGCGCCGCGACGGCATAACCGATACCATATTGCGCCAGCGCCACCACGTCCATGTAGCCTTCGACCACCAAAGCGCGCCCGGATTCGCGGATGGCGCGGCGCGCCAGGAACAGGCCGTACAGCTCGTGTCCTTTCTGGAACAGCGGGGTTTCCGGCGAGTTGAGGTATTTCGGCCCGGCATCGTCGCTCTCGCCGCCCAGCACGCGCCCGCCGAAGCCGATCACTTGGCCTTTCTGGTCGTGGATGGGAAACATGATGCGATCGCGGAAGCGGTCGTAGCGCCGCCCCTGCTCGTTGGCGATGACCAGCCCTGCCTGGGTCAGCGTTTCGGACTGGTAATCCGGCAATACTTCGGACAGATTCTGCCAGCCGGGCGGCGCATAGCCTATCTGAAAGCGCGCCGCGACTTCGCCGCTCAGGCCGCGCCCCTTGAGGTAGGCAATCGCCTTTTCCGATTTTTTCAGTTCGCCGCGGTAATAGTTAAGTGCCAGCTGCAGCGCCTCCTGCATGCCGACCGCGGCTTTTTTCGCCGCGATATCCTGCACGCTGCGCGTTTCCTGCGGCACTACCATGCCGACACGCTTGGCCAGCTCCTGCACCGCCTCGACGAAGCCCAGACCCTGGTATTCCATCAGGAAGCCCAGAGCCGTGCCATGTGCGCCGCAGCCGAAGCAGTGGTAGAACCGCTTGGTCGGGCTGACGGTGAAGGACGGGGTTTTCTCGTTGTGGAACGGGCAGCAGGCGGCGTAGTTGGCACCGGCCTTTTTCAGCGGCACGCTGCCGTCGATCACGTCGACGATGTCAACGCGGTTCAACAAGTCTTGGATGAAGGATTCCGGGATCGCCATGTCGCTAGGGAATATAAAACAAAAAAGGAGCCTTACGCTCCTTTTTGTTGGTGTCTGCCATCCAGCGTTGCGAGCTAGGCACTCAACCTCGCCTTGATCAGGCCCGAGATGCTGCCCATATCTGCGCGCCCCACCACCAGCGGCTTCACGGCGGCCATCACCTTGCCCATGTCCTTGATGCCACTGGCACCGGTCTCGGCCACCACCTTGTCCAGCAAGGCGGCAATCTCGTCAGCCGTCAGCGCTTGCGGCAAATAGGTTTGCAGTATGGCGACCTCGAACTTTTCGACATCGGCCAGATCGTGGCGGCTGGCAGCTTCGTACTGGCTGATCGAATCGCGGCGCTGCTTGAGCATCTTTTCGATAGCCTCGATCACCTGCGTGTCATCCAGTTCGATGCGCTCATCCACTTCGCGCTGCTTGATGGCAGCCTGCAGCAACCGGATGGCACCCAGGCGCGGGGCATCCTTGGCGCGCATGGCGGACTTCATGTCCTCGGTGATCTGGACTTTCAGCGACACAACGAAAGATTTTTAGAACAGCTTGGGCGGCAGGGTCTGATTGCGGATACGGCGATAGTGGCGCTTGACGGCGGCGGCGGCCTTGCGCTTGCGCTCCCAGGTCGGCTTCTCGTAGAACTCGCGGGCGCGCAGTTCGGTCAGCAGGCCGGTCTTTTCCATAATGCGCTTGAAGCGGCGCAGGGCAACGTCAAACGGCTCGTTCTCTTTTACACGTACGGTAGTCATTGAAATCTTCTCTCCTAAAGGGCGATTTAAAAGTCGGAGGCGACGAAAAAGTTTGCTATTCTAGCCAGCTATTTACCAACAATCAATGACTTTCATGATCGTCTTAGGCATCGAAACCTCCTGCGACGAAACCGGCATCGCGCTCTACGATACGGAAAAGGGTCTGCTGGCACACGCGCTGCACTCGCAAATCAAGATGCACGCCGAATACGGCGGCGTGGTGCCGGAACTCGCTTCGCGCGACCATATCCGGCGCGTGCTGCCGCTGACAGAAAAGGTATTGCAGGATGCCGGACTGGCCTTGCAGGACATCGACGCCATCGCCTATACCCAGGGGCCGGGGCTGGCCGGTGCCTTGCTGGTCGGCACCAGCGTGGCCGAAGCGCTGGCCTTCACCTTGAACATTCCCGCCATCGGCGTACACCATCTGGAAGGCCACCTGCTCGCCCCGCTGCTGGAAGAAAACCCGCCGGCATTCCCCTTCATCGCACTGCTGGTGTCCGGCGGCCATACCCAGTTGATGCGTGTGTCCGGCATCGGCGAATACGAACTGCTGGGCGATACGCTGGACGACGCCGCCGGCGAAGCCTTCGACAAGACCGCCAAACTGCTCGGCCTCGAATATCCCGGCGGCCCGGCGGTTTCCAGGCTGGCGGAACAGGGCACGCCGGGACGCTACAAGCTGCCGCGGCCGATGCTCAATAGCGGCAACCTCGATTTCAGCTTCAGCGGACTCAAGACCGCGGTACTGACGGCGGTAAACGAAGCGCCGAAGGACGGCACGGCCCACGCCGACCTCGCCCGCGCCTTCCAGGACGCCGTGGTAGGCGTGCTGACCGTCAAATGCGTAGCCGCGCTGGAACAAACCGGGCTGGAGCGCCTGATCGTCTCCGGTGGCGTCGGGGCTAACAAGCAACTGCGGGCGGCGCTGGATGCCGGCGCGCGGAAAAACGGCTTCGACGTCTCCTACCCGCGCCTGGAGTTCTGCACCGACAACGGCGCCATGATCGCCTTCGCTGGCGCCATGCGGCTGAAGAATTTACAGCCCGGCAACCATGCCTTCACGGTCAGACCGAGGTGGGATCTGGCGGAATTGACCGCCCCCTGATTATTGCGGGGGCTGGTCGCCCGGCTTGGGTTTGCCGAACCCGGCCTCGGTGCCATCCAGCAGCTTGCGGATGTTGGAACGGTGGCGCCACACCAGCAATGCGGACAATACCAGCACCGTCGCCGTGACGAGCCCGAAGCCGAAGTAGGCCGCGGCGTAGACCGGAGCGAATCCCGCCGCGATCAGCGCGGAGAGCGACGACACCCGCCACATCAGGAACGCCAGCAGCCAAGTCGCCAGCACGCTCAGGCCCAGCCAGGGCGAAATCGCCAGCAGAATCCCCGCCGCCGTCGCCACCCCTTTGCCGCCCTTGAAGCCGTAGAACACCGGATACAGATGGCCGAGGAACACCGCCAGCGCCACCGCGCACCCCATGGCCTGCGACAAGTCGAAATGCAGCGCCAGCCACACCGCCAGCCAGCCCTTGCCCGCATCGCCGAGCAAGGTCAGCAGCGCCGCCGCCTTCCTGCCGCTGCGCATGACGTTGGTCGCCCCCGGATTACCCGAACCGACGGTGCGCGGATCCGGTAGCCCGAACAGTTTGGAAACCACGATACCGAAAGAAACCGACCCCAGCAGGTAGGCTGCCAGCACAAAACCGAACTCATTCATCACAGATGCTCTAGAATTTGCAAAAACCCGATTGTAAGCGATATGGACATTATTTTTTTACAGGAAGTCAAAGTCGAAACCCGTCTCGGCGTGCCGGAATGGGAGCGCCTCAAGGCGCAGACCATCGTGCTCGACATCGAACTCGCCATGCCACATAGCCGTGCCTGCCAGACGGATGCCATAGAAGACACTATCGACTACGGCCAGATCGTGGCGCGGATCCGGCAGACGCTGGCCGAGAACAGCTTCAAGCTGGTCGAAGCCCTGGCCGAGCACGTCAGTCAGTTGGTCCTCGCCGAATTCGGCACGCCCTGGGTCAAGGTCAGGGTCGGCAAGCCGGGGATACTGCCGGGGGTGAAACAGTTGGGGGTCGTGATCGAGCGGGGCGAGAGGCCCTAGCCACACGGCCTCAGTCCAGCCGGAAAAGCAAAACGGCACCCGAAGGTGCCGTTCCGTTCAATTCTTTTGTAGCGTCTTAGCGATTGCAGACGTACATGGTCACTTCAAAACCAAAACGCATTTCGGTAGCTTCGGGCTTGGTCCACATGTTGCTCTCCTTCACAGTTCGGTTAAGGGTTTCAAGCAATCGTTTTGCTTGAACGTATGAGTCGCATAATACACAAGCGTTCCATCCGGCGACTCAGCCATATCATGAAATGCGCCTAATGATTTTCATGAGTCTGCGACCGGCCGCCTGCGGAGCGATATGCTTCCGCACATGGTCATGAACCCCATCACTGCGGCTGTCGAGCCCGCCCGCGCCGAGATCGACGGGACGGCAGGCGCGGTCATGATCGAATTCGGCGCGGCCTGGTGCGGCTACTGCCGCGCCGCCCAGGCGCACATTGCCGAGGCCCTCGCCGATTACCCGCACGTCCGTCACATCAAGGTCGAGGATGGCAAGGGGCGGCGGCTGGGGCGTTCCTTCAGGATCAGGCTCTGGCCGACGCTGGTGTTGCTCAGGAACGGCAAGGAGCTTGCGCGCGTGGTACGTCCCGGCGATGCCGGTGTGATCCGCGATGCGCTGGCCGCGCTTGACTGACGCCCCGCCGGACAAGGCGGTATAATTTCCATCGGGCAATTTATGGAGTCGATCATGAACAAGCGGATGCTGGCGGTCTGGATACTGGCGATGGGCTGGGCCTTTCCCGCCGTGGCGGCAGAAGAGCTTTCCAGCAGCCAGACCCTTTACCTCCCGATCTATTCCCACGTCTGGCACGGCGACCGCGTGGTCGATGGCAAGTATCCGCTGAAGACCCTGGTCTCCAGCCTGGTGAGCATCCGCAACACCAGCCTCAAAACCCCCATCAAGGTACTCTCGGCGCGCTACTACAGCACCGATGGCAAACTGCTGAAGGAATACGTCGCCTCGCCCATCACGGTGGGGCCGATGGGAACCCATGAACTGTTCGTCGAGAAAAAGGAATCCGAAGGCGGTTCGGGCGCCAACTTCATCATCCGGTGGGAGTCGGCGCAGCCGACCAACCCGCCCGTCGTCGAAGCGCTCCACGCCGACATCAAGGGCCACCAGACGCTGACTTTCGTCACCACCGCGCGGCCGATACAGCCGGACAAATGACCGGGATGCGGGCCGCCGGGCCTGCGCACCAGAAAACCCGGGGACTACTTCTGCTTGTGGGGCAGGCTCCCTTTCTGTGGGGTGATGAAGGTGCTTGCCTGCGGCGTCGCCGCTGGCGGTCTACTTCAGCACCACCACCGATTCGATGATGATCGGCTGCGTCGGCACGTCGCCCGGCCAAGTGGGCGACTTCGCGATTTTTTCGACCACGTCCATGCCCTTGGTCACCTTGCCGAACACCGTGTAGCCCCAGCCTTGCTCGTCTTTCGAGGTGTGGTTGAGAAACTTGTTGTCGGCCACGTTGATGAAAAACTGCGACGTCGCCGAATGCGGGTCGGGGGTGCGCGCCATCGCGATGGTGCCGACCTCGTTCTTCAGCCCGTTGTCCGCCTCGTTCCTGACCGGCGCGCGCGTCGGCTTTTCCACCATGTCCCTGGTCATTCCGCCGCCCTTGATCATGAAGCCCCTGATGACGCGATGGAAGGTAGTCCCGGCATAATGGCCGCTCTTCACGTTCTCCAGAAAGTTGGCCACCGTCTTCGGCGCCTTTTCGCTATCGAGTTCCACCTGGATCGCGCCGAGGCTGGTGTTGATCTGCACGGTCGGCTGCGCCCAGGCGTGGGTGGAGACCAGGCAGGCGAGAAGAATAGAGGCAAGTTTGCACTTCATGGGAGTTCCTGACGATAGGTTGAGAACGGTTTTTGGAATGCGAAATTTGACACAACAAAACCGATTCTGCAAACAGCCCCTTCAACCTGAACCGGCCCGCCGTGGCATACTGCCGGCATGAAGCCCGAAGCCCTGCTCGACCTGCTCGCCGAAGTGGAAAAGGAAGACCCCATCGACTTCTCCGGCCTGCCTTTCGAAGCCGACGACCTGCGGCGGCTGGCCTGCCTCAACGTCTCGGAGATGATGGAACACTGGACCGGCGCACCCGCCGCGGAACGCGAACTGATCCTGGCCGCCACCGTGGTGCGGCTCGTCCTCGAAAACATGGTGCTCAACGCGCGCATCGCCATCCTGGCCCAGGAATAACACCCCTCTACAGCCTTTCTCTGGCGGAGAAAGCTTCGTGTAAGGTTGGAAGCGTATCGTGATCGCACGGCATGAAATATCCCTTGGATCGGCCATGCGAAATCACGAGGAAAACCAATTGCGCTCACCCGTAACAGTATTGGAAAGCCAACCCCGTCCGGCAGCACAACCGAAACCCGCAAAGCCCTGTTCCGTGGCCATTCCTGACGGCCACTACCTCGACGACCATTGCGGCGGCGACCTGGGCTGGGAACAACGCATGAGAGAACACTACCCCACATGGCAGCCCACCGACACCGCCTTGTGGGACGTCTTCCACGAATAGGCCCCGGGCCGGCAGAACCCCCGCCAGCCCTGCCCGTGAGGCATGGGCAGGGCGCAACCAGGTAAGGCGCCCCGCCTTGCGCGGGTTACGCGCCGCCGCCCTGTTGCTCGCCGAGTGCCTTCAGCAACTGCACGATCTCCCACTCGCAGCCGCCACATCCCGTCAGCATCCCCGTCCATCTGGAAATCCCATCCATATCCAGCCCCTGCCTGAACAGGCATTCGATCTCGCCGCGCGTGGTCCCGCTGCAAGCGCACAGGACCTCGTCTGGCGGTTCCGGAGGATTCGTGTTCATGGGTGGGTTTGACTTCCGCTATCGGCAGGCCTTATTTTAACCCCAAGCCAGTGAAGGAGCCGCCATGGAAATGACCAGGATCAACGCCGGAAAACTGCGTGCCATCGGCTACGAGGCGAAAACCCGCACCCTGCGGGTGGAACTGGACGACGGCAGCGCGCTGGAATACGGCGGGGCGGGGGAGGACCTGTGGCGCCGGTTCAAAAGCTCCGGCGCGCCATGGAGCTTCTACCGCGACAACATCGAAGAGGAATTCACACCGAAGCGCGTTTCGGCCAAG
>DAOMFG010000028.1:0-11245 GCA_035429685.1 Methylophilaceae bacterium
GTACACAACTACACTGTAGGCTATGCCTAACTTGCAAAACGTGCAAAAGACAGAACTCCCGAATGGGCCGAGAAAATCACCTGCATCCCCGCCGCCGACATCCGCAAACTGGCGAGGGAATACGCCACCACGCCGCCTGCAGCAATCCGTTTGGGCGTCGCGCTGGAAAGAACCTACGGTGGTGGCCAGGCGATACGTGCCGTGACCTGCCTGCCCGCGCTCATCGGCGCCTGGCGGCATGTCGGCGGCGGAGCATTGCAGTTCCCGGTGTGGGAGCACCCCTATAGGTTTGACGTGATCTGTCGCCCCGATTTGATCCCGGAAGGCACGCCGGTAGTGAACAATCTGCAACTCGGCAGAGTGCTCACCGGCGAAATCAAGCTCGAAGTCCCCATAAAATCAATGATGTGCTGGAATACCAACCCGGTCACACAAGCGCCTGAAACAGACAAGATCATCGAGGGACTCAAGCGCGAGGATCTGTTTCTGGTCTCCGCAGAACACTTCATTTCCGATACCGCGGCGTATGCCGATATCGTCCTGCCAGCGGCCATGGGCGCGGAAATGGAAGACATGATTTTGTCATGGGGGCATCTCTATCTCACCTACAATGCAAAGTGTATCGAACCGCCTGGCGAAGCCCTTCCCAACAACGAGATTTTCAGACGGCTGGCCAAGCGCCTGGGCTTTGAAGAAGACAACTTCAAATGGTCGGACAGCGAATGCCTGGAACACTACGTGGACTGGAATTCGCCTGCCTGCGAAGGCATCGACCTGGAATACATGCGCAAGCATGGCTTTGCCCGATTGAAAGTTGGCACCAAGGACGACCGCGCACCACACAAAAATGGCAAATTCCCGACGCCTACGGGCAAGTGCCACTTTTCCGTCGAGGGGGCAAGAAACTTTGTGGCGGGGCCATTCCGCCAGATGTATGAAGGCTTCCAGCCGGGAGAGCCGTTAGATGCCCTGCCTGACTATGTAGCTTCTAGGGAAACGGCTGAAGCCAACCCGGCGCTTGCCGCCAGATACCCGCTGAGCATCATTTCACCAAAGAGCCACGGGTTCCTGAACTCCTGCTATGCGAACGTGAAGGAAAAAATCAAAGGCCAGGGTGAACAATTCGTCCTGATCAACTTTGCAGATGCGAGCGCACGCGGCATTCAGGAGGGCGACAAAGTCCGCGTATTCAACGACAGGGGCGCTTTCGAGGCCGATGCAAAAGTGACTGGCGACGTCAATCCCGGCATCGTCGTCGCCACGCTGGGCTATTGGAGGCAACTCAACAACGGAACGGTGAACAGTATCAGTTCTGCAGACTTCGTGGACATGGGGCATGCGCCGACATTCTCAGACAATCTGGTGCAAGTTGCGCTAATCTGACTCTATTGGAATAGTTAGTTCACGGGGTGAGCGAGATAGCTCACCCTTTTTACTCCAGAGGTAAATCATGAGAAAAATCTTTATCTATCTGGAATACAAGGTTTCAATCCACTTTGGCTTGGTGGATTGGATTGTGCACCGATCAATGTCAAGATGAAAAAGTTTAAGGCTTGAACTCAAAAACCTGGCTGTGCGGCTTGAACTTGTGTCAAATTTAACTGACTGTTTTAATCTATCTTCAGGGTCAGCATTTGATAAAGTCCGCCAAAAAAACGCTGGTTTTGAACGATCGTGATGTTTGCTTCGGACGGAAGCCAGGAAGCAACTTCTTCATTCCACAGGTCCCGCGCAAAGGGTTCGAGCAAAGCCAGTATCGGCGCCATGATATAGCGCAGTGGATTGAAACAGCTCGGCCGTGCATAGTCAACAATTGTCAGCGTGCCACCGGGACGGGTTATGCGAACGGCTTCGGCCAAAGTTTTTTTGCGGGAAGCCAGCGGTTGTTCATGCAGAAGGAAAAACAGCAAGGCCTGATCGAAGTGCTGGTCCGGAAATTGAAGTGCGGTTGAATCCATGCAATGCAGCCTGATGGATCCACCTGCCGGTAGCTTGCGCGCTAGGTTGTTCAACTGGATGGGCAACACGTCAATGACTTCCAAAGTCCCCTTTCCCTCAACACGTTCTGCCAGACGTGGGGTCAGGTCACCATAAGCGCAGGCTATTTGCAGTGTGCGGCCATGAAAATTCTGCCCGTTGCCATGTAGCACCGCACTGCACAGACGCTTGTAATTGCCCCATAGAATCAGACTAACCAGCCATTGACGCTCGAATACATGCACAGCCCTCGGGTGGATATATGCCCACCAATAAGTGGCCTGTAAGTAGTGGGGAATGGTCTGAGCCGTTTTTTCGGGGAAAGGGCTTCCGGGTAAGGCGTGGTCGACGAGATTTGTCATGTTGATCGTGTGCCTGTGGCGCAGGGGTAAAGCGAGCGGGGTTCGCTTGGGTGCATGAGCAAGTCATGTGGAATTCTCCACATACTGTTCCCTCCGGCATCCAGCCCTCGGCGTATTTCAGGCACACCTAAAACAAAAGGGTCGGCGCCTGAGCGCCAACCCTTCGTCATATCTGGCTCCCCGACCTGGGCTCGAACCAGGGACACACGGATTAACAGTCCGTTGCTCTACCGACTGAGCTATCGGGGAATTGAGAAAGGCGCAATCATAATGGCTTCGGGATTTTTGGTCAACACCGAGACACCGCCTTCAAGCCCGTTGCCGAGTCAATTCACTGACTGTTTCAACTGTTCCAGAATGGCCGGGTTGTCCAGCGTCGATACATCCGCGGTGATTTCCTCGCCCTTGGCCAGCGACCTCAGTAGCCGCCGCATGATCTTGCCGGAGCGGGTCTTGGGCAGGTTGTCTCCGAAGCGGATTTCGTCGGGCTTTGCGATGGGACCGATTTCCTTGCCGACCCAGTCGCGCAGTTGGGCGACCACCTTTTTGGCTTCCTCGCCTTGCGGGCGCGGGCCTTTCAGCACCACATAAGCCACAATGGATTCGCCCTTGATGTCGTGCGGCTTGCCGACCACGGCAGCCTCTGCGACCAAGGGATTGGCGACCAGCGCGGATTCGATTTCCATCGTGCCGAGGCGATGCCCCGACACGTTGAGCACGTCGTCGATGCGGCCCATGATGCGGATGTAGCCAGTGCCGGCATCGCGTACCGCGCCGTCGCCGGCAAGGTAGAGCTTGCCGCCCAGGTCGGCCGGGAAGTAGCTTTTCTGGTAGCGTTCCGGGTCGCCCCAGATGGTGCGGATCATGGAGGGCCACGGCTTCTTGATGACTAGGAAGCCGCCGGTGCCCCACGGCACGTCATGGCCGGCTTCATCCACCACTGCGGCCTGCACGCCGGGGAAGGGCAGGGTGCAGGAGCCCGGCACCAGCGGCGTGACGCCGGGCAGCGGGGTGATGACGTGGCCGCCGGTCTCGGTCTGCCAGAACGTGTCCATCACCGGGCAGCGGCCGCCGCCGACGTTGCCGTAGTACCACATCCTGGCTTCCGGATTGATCGGCTCGCCCACCGAGCCCAGGATGCGCAGGCTGGACAGGTCGTAGTTCCGCGGGTGCGTGGCCGGGTTGGTTTCCGAGGCCTTGATGAGTGAGCGGATCGCCGTCGGCGCAGTATAGAAGATGCTGACTTTATGATTGGCAATCATCTTCCAGAAGCGACTGGCATCCGGGTAAGTGGGTATGCCCTCGAATACTACCTGGGTAGCGCCCATGCCCAGCGGGCCGTAGGTCACATAAGTATGACCGGTGATCCAGCCGACGTCGGCGGTGCACCAGAATACGTCGTCGTCCTTGAGGTCGAAGGTCCAGCGCATAGTATTCATGGCATGCAGCAAGTAGCCGGCGGAGGCGTGCTGCACGCCCTTGGGCTTGCCTGTAGAGCCCGAGGTATAGAGCAGGAACAGCGGATGCTCGGCGCTGATCCACGCCGGCTCGCAGGTGTCGGCCTGGCCTTGAACCAGATCGTGCCACCACACGTCGCAGGTGTTCCACGCCACTTCGCCGCCGGTTCGTTTGAGCACGATCACTTTTTCGACAGTTTCGCAGCCGGGCATGGCAAGTGCTTCATCCACTGCGGGTTTGAGCGACATCGCGCGGCCGCCGCGAAACTGGCCGTCGGCGGTGATGACAGCGCGCGCACCGGCGTCTTCGATACGCTCCTGCAAGCTCTTAGCGGAGAAGCCGCCGAATACCACGGAATGGGTGAGCCCGAGGCGGGCGCAGGCCTGCATGGCGACGATGGCTTCGATACTCATCGGCAGGTAGATCACTACGCGGTCGCCGACGTTGAGCTTGAGCGTTTTCAGCGCATTGGCGAACTGGCAGACGCGGTGATAAAGCTGCCGATAAGTGACGTTGGTAACGCTGCCATCGTCGGCTTCGAAGATCAGTGCGGTTTTGTCGCCACGCGTGGCGAGATGGCGGTCGAGACAATTGTATGAAACGTTCAGCTCGCCGTCACCGAACCAGCGATAGAACGGCGCGCTCGACTCGTCCAGCACCTGGCTGAACGGTTTGTGCCAGCTGAGCAGTTCTCGCGCTAGTTTCGCCCAGAAGCCTTCGTAGTCTTTCTCCGCCTCGGCACATAGCGCATTGTAGGCATCCATGCCGGAAACTGCGGCGTGCCTCATTATATCGACGCCCGGTTCAAACAACCGGGTTTCCGTCATTACTGACTCAATACCACTCATACTCTGCTCCTCCACCAAGATTCTGATTTTATCGCCATGGCAACAAGCTACGGCTCAAGTACAAACTACTAAATTAGCTGGCTTTGGCCAACCTCAGCCAAGTGGCGACCACCGTGTCCGGATTGAGCGAGATGGACTGGATGCCTTGCTGCATCAGCCATTCCGCCAGGTCGGGGTGATCGGATGGCCCCTGACCGCAGATGCCGACATACTTGCCGAGGCGGTTGCAGGCGCCAATAGCCATGGATAATAACGCCTTCACCGCCGGGTTGCGCTCGTCGAAGGCCTGCGCTACCAGGGCGGAATCGCGATCCAGGCCCAGCGTGAGCTGGGTCAGATCGTTGGAACCGATGGAGAAGCCGTCAAACAGTTCCAGGAACTGTTCTGCCAGCAGGGCGTTGGAGGGAATTTCGCACATCATGATGAGGCGCAGCCCGCTTTCGCCGCGCTTGATGCCGTACTTCGCCAGCACCTCCACCACCGCTTTGGCTTCTTCCACGGTGCGCACGAAAGGGATCATGACCTCAACGTTGGTGAGACCGATTTCCTCACGCACCTTGCGCATGGCCAGGCATTCCAGCTCGAAGCAGTCACGGAACTCCGGCGCGGCGTAGCGCGAGGCACCGCGGAAGCCGAGCATGGGATTTTCCTCGTCTGGCTCGTAGATGTCGCCACCGATCAGTTTCTTGTACTCATTGGACTTGAAGTCCGACATGCGCACGATCACCGGTTTGGGCCAGAACGCCGCGCCGATGGTGGCGATGCCCTCAGTCAGCTTCTCGATGTAAAACTCGCGCGGGCTAGCATAGCCTCTGGCGCGGCGTTCGATTTCCTCGCGCACGCTGTCGCGTACCTTGTGGCATTCCAGCACTGCCTTGGGGTGCAGGCCGATCATGTTGTTGATGACGAATTCCAGCCGCGCCAGCCCCACGCCTTCATTCGGGATATGGGCGAAGCTGAACGCGAGGTCCGGGTTGCCCACGTTCATCATGATCTTGGTCGGAATCTTGGGCAGCTGCGTCGCGCCGGTGGTGGTGACCTCGAATTCCAGTACGCCCTTGTAAACGTAGCCGGTGTCGCCCTCGGCGCAGGATACGGTGACAGCCTCGTTCTCGGTTAGTGTTTCGGTGGCGCTACCGCAACCGACGACGGCCGGGATGCCCAGTTCGCGCGCAATGATGGCGGCGTGGCAGGTGCGGCCGCCGCGGTTGGTGACGATGGCGGCGGCCTTCTTCATCACCGGCTCCCAGTCCGGGTCGGTCATGTCGGTGACCAGGATGTCGCCGGCCTGCACACGGTGCATTTCACGCGCGCTTTCGATCACCCGCACCGGGCCGGCGCCGATCTTCTGGCCGATGGCGCGGCCGCTGGCCAGCACCTTGCCGTGCTGCTTCAGGACGTAGCTTTGCGAGATGCCTGTAGCCTGCGATTTCACCGTTTCCGGCCGCGCTTGCAGGATGTACAACTTGCCGTCCACGCCGTCGCGCCCCCACTCGAGGTCCCTGGGGCTACCGTAGTGCTGTGCGATGATGACGGCGTAGCGTGCCAGTTCCAACACTTCGGCATCGTCTAGGGAAAAGTGGCGGCGCTCGGCTTCGCTGGTGTCCAGCGTCACGGTGGAGCGTCCGGCGGATTGGGCATCGGTGAACACCATCTTGAGTTGCTTGGAACCCAGGCTGCGCCTGATTACAGCAGGCTTTCCCTGGCCCAAAAGAGGTTTGTGCACGTAGAACTCGTCCGGGTTGACTGCGCCCTGTACCACGGTTTCGCCCAAGCCATAGGCGGCGGTGATGAACACTACGTCCTCAAAGCCGGATTCGGTATCGATAGTGAACATGACGCCGGATGCGCCGATGTCGCTGCGCACCATTCTCTGGATGCCGGCCGACAGCGCTACGTCGGCATGCACGAAGCCCTTGTGCACGCGGTAGGAAATGGCGCGGTCGTTATAGAGTGAGGCGAATACCTCCTTGATCGCGTGCAGGATGTGGGGCAGGCCGTGGATGTTGAGGAAGGTCTCCTGCTGCCCGGCGAAGGAGGCGTCCGGCAGATCCTCTGCAGTGGCGGAGGAACGCACGGCAAAGGTGGTGCCGTCGTTGGAATCGCCGACCAGCTGGTGATAGGCCACGGCGATTTCGTTTTGCAGTTTTTCCTGGAACGGTGCATCCATGATCCACTGGCGAATCTTCTTGCCGCAATCTGCCAGCGCGGTGAGGTCTTCGATGTTGAGCCGGTCCAGTTCTGCGTTGATGCGTTGCGCCAGCCCATCCTGCGCCAGAAAATCGCGGTAGGCATCGGCGGTGGTGGCGAAACCACCCGGTACACGCACACCAGCCTTGGTCAGGTGCTGGATCATCTCTCCGAGCGAGGCGTTCTTGCCCCCCACACTGGGAACGTCGTGGATGCCGAGGTGCTGGAAGGGAATGACGTAGGGCTGCATATCGAGGTTCCTTGGGATTCAGGCGATGGGGGCTATTGTGCCGGATATGGAGCGTTTGGTGGAAGCCTGATTGATGGTTTTAGCGCTGCACGCGGTCAATTCTGGCCGGCAATTTTGTCCAGCGCTGCCTGCTCCAGCCAGCGCCACTCGCCGACCGGCAAGTCGTCTGGCAGGGCGAGGCCGCCGATGGCGATGCGTTCGAGCGCTTCCACGCGATTGCCGGCGGCGGCCACCATGCGCTTCACCTGGTGATACTTGCCTTCGGCGAGCGTGAGATGCAGCACGTGTTCGGCAACGGCTTCGCAGGCCAGCGCGGCGATGGGTGCCGGTTCGTCGATAAGCTGCACGCCGGTAACGAGCGCGGCGGTCAGGCCTGCATCGACCGGATGCCTGGTGGTGACTTCATAGACCTTGGGCACTTTCCACTTCGGCGAACTCATTTTATGGATGAACTGGCCGTCGTCGGAAAACAGCAGCAGTCCGGTAGTGTCTTCGTCCAGTCGACCAATCGACTGCACGCCGCGTTCCCTCAGCGGCGAGGGCAGCAGGGCGTAGACGCCGGGGTGGTGGCTGGGCTTTTGCGAGCATTCGTAGCCGGCCGGCTTGTTGAGCATCAGGTAGGCTTTCTCGCGGTACTCCCAGGGTTCGCCGTCCACGCTGAAATGCAGGTACTTGGTGGGGATATCTGCAAACGGGTCATCGCACGTTTCGCCGTTCACCATGACACGACTGTCGCGGCAGAGGATGCGGCACAACTTGCGCGAACCAAAGCCCTGCGAATGGAGGATGCGTTCAAGCTGCATGCAATAGTTCCCGGTAAATTTGCAATGTCTCGGTCGAGAAGCAGCAGAAAATGATCTCGTGCAGCGTATCGTTGGTGGCGCAGAATTCCTTGACCGTGGCGACTGCTATCGTGGATGCCTCCACGACAGGATAGCCGTAAACGCCGGTGCTGATGCAGGGGAAGGCAATGGAGCGTGCTTGTGCTGCTACGGCCAGATCCAGCGAATTGAGATAGCAGGCGCGCAGCAATTCCACTTCGTTGCGGCTACCGCCCCGCCACACCGGACCGACGGTATGGATGACGTGTTTGGCCGGAAGCTGGTGGCCGCGCGTGATTTTTGCTCCGCCGGTGGTACATCCGCCCAGCAGCCGGCACTCCTCCAGCAGGCCGGGCCCGGCGGTGGCATGGATGGCGCCGTCCACGCCGCCGCCGCCCAGCAATGCAGGTGCAGCCGCGTTGACGATGGCATCGACTGCCAGTGTAGTGATGTCAGCGTACAAGGGGCGGATGGTGGTTGGGTTTTTCGATCTCATGCCGGCTTTCTCCGCCGTATAATGGCCATGACAACGACCTTGATACTGGCGATGAAAAGCATCATATCCCGGGACAACCCCACCTACAAGCAACTGAAGAAGCTGGCCGAATCGGCGCGCGAGCGGCGGAAGACTGGGCATGCGCTGCTGGATGGCGCACACCTGGTCGCAGCCTGCCTGGCTGCCGGCAGGCTGCCGGAAATGCTGGTGGTGGCAGAAAGCGCGGCGGGCAATGCCGAGATTTCCGGCTTGCTTGCAAACACTGCCGGTGCGCAGAAAATCCGGTTGTCCGATGCCTTGTTCGCGGAAATCTCGCCGGTAGAAACGCCTACCGGCCTCCTGGCCGTGGTTGAAATACCGCATTTTCCCATGCTGACCAGGCCTGAATTCGGCCTGCTGTTGGAGGACGTACAGGACCCTGGCAACCTGGGATCCATCCTGCGCTCGGCCGCCGCCGCCGGGGTGCAGGCTGCCTGGCTTTCCGCCGGCTGCGCTGATGCCTGGTCGCCACGCGTGCTGCGCGCTGGCATGGGGGCGCATTTCGTGCTGCCCGTCGTTGAGCGTGCTGACCTGACGGCTGTCGCCACCGGTTTTCCCGGGCAGGTGCTGGCCGCCTGTCTGGAAGGCGAATCACTTTACCGGCTCGACCTCGCCGGGCCGGTGGCGTTCATGATCGGCAACGAGGGCGCGGGATTGAGCCGGGAGTTGATCGCAGCGGCCGGCCAGCGCTTCACCATCCCCATGCCGGGGCGGGTGGAGTCGCTCAACGCTGCTGCTGCTGCTGCGGTTTGTTTGTTTGAGCGGGTGCGACAGACGCACGGACTATGATGGCGTGGACTGTGAGTCCCTTGTTGCTGGAAAAAGTCTTTGCACTGGCGGCATAATGTTGATACTGAAGGGAGAGCCTCACCATGAGCCACAAGCATATCAACCTGATCCGTGCCATCTTCCATGATCCGGTCAGTGGCAATATTCACTGGCGCGAGATTGAATCCTTGCTGCACCATCTCGGCGCCAGCATCACACCCGCGCATGGTGCGCGTTTCCACGTCAAGCTGAATGGTTTCGATGAGTTCCTGCATCACCCGCATCAGAGCAACGTCTACGGCAAGCAGGAGGTCAAGCACCTGCGCGAATTCCTCGCCCGTGCCGGCGTCACGCCATCGCTTTATGAGGACGGTGAGTAAAGCTGTCCCTGGGCAAGTAATTGATGGGAATCAACCATCAGCCGGCATCGCGTCGATGCCATGCAATTGAACGGGTTTCAATGCCGCGTCTGGCTGCCGGGTGCGGCGATCTCCGTAGAAAACACCTGTTCGACATCGACCGCGTCAAACACGTAGCGCTGGTTGCAGAATTCGCAGTGCGCTTCCAGGCTGCCGCGTTCGGCGATGACGCTATCGACTTCCGTACGGCCCAGCATGCGCATCATGTTGGCGACGTTTTCCCGTGAGCAGTTACAGGAGAAGCTGACCGCCTGGGGTTCGAACAGGCGCAGATCTTCCTCGTGGAACAGGCGGCGCAGGATGTCCTGTGCCGGCAAGTCCAGCAATTCCGAGGATTTCAGCGTGTCTGCGAGGTGACCGATACGTGTCCAGGCCTCTTCGTCCTGCCCGGCTTTCTGAGGCAGTTTTTGCAGCAGCAGGCCGGCGGCCTGCTGGTCGGTAGCGGCGAGAATGAGGCGGGTTTCCAGTTGCTCGGAGCGGGTCATGTAGTTTTGCAGGATTTCAGCCACGCTGCCGCCTTCCAGCGGCACGATGCCCTGATAAGGCTGCTTGCCATCCTTGGTGTCCAGCGTGATGACGAAGCGGCCTTCGCCGATCAGTTGCGCCAAGCCGCCATCTGGCAGGGCGCCGGTCCACTTGGCGGTAGCGCGCATGGTCAGTTCCCCGGTGCATTCCACCACCAGCAGTGTTATCGGCCCCTTGCCCTGGATTTGCAGCACCAGCGAGCCTTTGAGTTTAAGGGTTGCGGCCAGCAGCGCGGCGGCGGCCATCAGCTCACCCATGGCCTGGCGCAGCACCGCCGGGTAGTCGTGATGCTCCAGCACGGTCTGCCAGGTGGCGTCCAGGTGCACCAGCTCGCCGCGGATGGCAGCGTGTTCGAACAGGAAGCGGGTGAGGGTGTCGAGGTCAGGTTTCATAGGAGCGGCATCTTATCACGTGTTTTCGGGACCGCTTCCAACCGCCAGTTGGCCTGGGCCCATTGCCACAGCAGAGAGAGCTCATCACATAATTCCGGCGGCGGTTGCTGACCGAGAAAATCCAGCGCCTGCCACAGCACCGGGGCAGGATGGAGCGGGTCTAGCGGGGTGGCCAGGGTCTGCTTGGACAGTTTTTCGCCGACGGCATTGACTGCCACCGGCAGGTGGGCGTAGTGCAGAGCGGGCAGACCGAGCAGGCGCTGCAGCCAGACTTGGCGCGGAGTCGAATCCAGCAGGTCGGCGCCACGCACCACGTGGGTGATGCCCTGCGCCGCGTCGTCCACTGCGACCGCCAATTGATAGGCATGAAAGCCGTCGGCGCGCTTGAGTACGAAGTCGCCGATATCGCGCTCCAGCACCTGTGTCTGACGGCCCTGGATGCCGTCGTCGAAGGTGATTTCCTCCGCCGTGGTGCGCACCCGCCAAGCACGCGCCGGCCGGCCGTGCAAACCGCTACGGCAGGTGCCAGGGTAAACCGGGCCTTCGATCCCCCGCATGGTGGAATCGGCAATTTCCTTGCGGGTACAGGCGCAAGGGTAGAGCATACTGGCTTGTTCCAACTGTCGCAGTGCGGCCTCGTAAGCATCGGCGCGGCGGCTCTGGTACAACACTTCACCGTCCCATTCAAAGCCGTAGGTCT
>DAOMFG010000029.1:0-11116 GCA_035429685.1 Methylophilaceae bacterium
TAATCAGGACTACCCGATCAGGTACGGTACGACTTAGAACTTCTTGCCGACGCCGACGCTGATCACCCATGGATCGATGTCGAGGCTGTCAATCTTCTGGTAACCGGCTTTCAGAGGCGTAGCGAGCAATTCCACGTCCGTTTCCAACCAGATTTTCTTGACATCGAAGTTGACCAGCCAGCGATCCTGCATGTTCACGTCAAAACCAAGCTGGACAGCAGGCCCCCACATGTTATGATCGATGCGAATGGGATAGGTGCCAGCAGCACCGGCATCCGCCTTCAGACCGGTATCCAGGGAACGCACATAGGTGACACCGGCACCCACGTACGGATCGAACTTTTGATCCGGCATGAAGTGCCATTGTGCAGTCAGCGTAGGCGGCAGCAGGTTGACATCGCCCAAGCTGTTATTGACTGCACCGCCCGAGCCGGAAACGTTGACATCATGCCTGCTACCCAGAGCCAGGATCAGCTCAAGCGCGATGTTGTTGGTAACGTAGTAGGAAAAGTCAACTTCCGGGATGGTATTGCTTTCCACTTCCAGGTTGGCAGTGCTGCTTCCATACAATAGGTTCGCCGTACTCGCACCATAGGTCTGGTCAGTCTGCTGGCCAAGATGACTGTTCACGGCCGGACTGATATTGGTGGCACGCAGACGCACGACGAAATCACCTTGCTCAGCCATTGCCACAGCAGGTGCAAACGCCGCTGCCATCATCACCGCCAGTAAAGTCTTCTTCATTTGATGCTCCCCATTAAAAATTTATTACAGGACAAAAATCTCTTGAATCGAATTCTACCGGCATTACCCATGACTGCAAAAGCATTAAATGAAACTTCCATCAGAAAAAATTACATGTGTCGCATTTTTGCAACATCAGATAGCCGTTCTCTAAAACATATAACCTTCCGCCCCACATTTCCTGCCTGCCAGCTGGCAGGCGTCCGTCAGCATCCGCTGCGTTCGCATTTCCCTGATGCCGGCATCGATGATGCCGGCGTTGAAGGTATCCCCCGCGCCCAAGGTATCCATCACCCGCACCGGCACCAGTGCCGGCGCATGGCAAGCCTGTCCGCCAGGCGCCAGCCCATAGGCGCCTGCGTCACCCCATGCCGCAACAACCGTTGACCTGGGCGCCTGCCCCTGCATCCAGCCCAGAAAAGCTTGCGCTTCCATAAACCCGTAATGCCTCGCCAATCCACGCGAACAAAGCAGAACATCGGCCTGGCCAAACAAATCCTCCAGGCCGTCACGCGGCTTTTCCAGCTCCAGCGAAACTGGCAATCCGGGGAATTTCGCCCGCACGTAAGCCAGCATCCGGACCAGCGCCGGCACGTTGCGCCCTTCAAAATGCAGCCAGTCATAAGCCGCCAGATCAAGTTCTGTAAAGTATGCAGCGTCCAGTTCGGGCAGGTCGCGATAATGCACGATGCTTCGGGTGGCGCCGCTGAGATAGATGCTGGAGGTCGGCGGCCGTCCTGTCAGGCGTGGACAACGGCCGTACGCGACGCCGTGCATGGCAAAATCACGTTCGATCACCGCCGTTTCCGGCGCATCGGCCAGCACGCCGAGAAATTCCGGCGCATGTCCGAGCCGGGCCAGCACCACGGCGGTATTGGCGGCATTGCCGCCACGGCAGGTGCGCAAGCTGGCGGCACGCATCTCCTCGTCCGCCGCCGGGTGATGTTCCAGTCCGAACACCAGGTCCAGCGTTACCGTTCCCACCAGAAGTACCCGCATCACACCCTTCCCCCATCTCCCTTCCCCCTTTACAATTAGACCTTTTACGCTTCGGAGAAACAAGATGGCTATGGCCAAGACGATGGCCGACCGTGACGGTCTGATCTGGTACGACGGCAAGATGGTGCCTTGGCGCGACGCCACCACCCACGTCCTCACCCACACCCTGCATTACGGCATGGGCGTTTTCGAGGGCGTGCGCGCCTATAAGACCGAGAAGGGCACCGCCATCTTCCGCCTCAAGGAACATACCGACCGCCTGTTCCGCTCGGCACATATCCTCGGCATGAAGATGCCGTTTGACAAGGCTACGCTAATGGAGGCGCAAAAAGCCGCCGTGCGCGAGAACCATCTGGAATCCGGCTACCTGCGCCCGATGGCATTCTATGGCGCAGAAGCCATGGGCATTTCCGCCAGAACATTGTCCACGCACGTCATCGTGGCGGCCTGGGCCTGGGGCGCTTACCTCGGCAAGGAGGCACTGGAGAACGGTATTCGCGTCAAGACCTCTTCATTCGCGCGCCACCACGTCAACATCACCATGTGCAAGGCCAAGGCTAACGGCAACTACATGAACTCCATTCTGGCCCATCAGGAAGCTGCGCACGACGGCTACGACGAAGCGCTGTTGCTGGACGTAGATGGGTTCGTGGCCGAAGGCTCGGGCGAAAACGTGTTCATCATTCGTAACGGCAAGCTGTATACGCCGGACCTGACCAGCGCGCTGGAAGGCATCACCCGCGACACCATCGTCCAACTGGCCGGCGAGATCGGCCTGCAGGTGATCGAGAAGCGCATCACCCGCGACGAGGTGTATTCCGCCGATGAGGCCTTCTTCACCGGCACTGCCGCCGAAGTGACGCCGATCCGCGAACTGGACAACCGCGCCATCGGTGCAGGCAAGCGCGGCCCGGTGACGGAAAAGCTGCAAGCCATGTTCTTCGATGTGGTGACGGGCAAATCTCCCGCCCATGCCGGCTGGCTGACGCTGGTTTAAGGGAACGCTCATGGCAAACACTCCGCGCGAGGTCGAGGTCACGGCCAAAGACCTGCCGCTGCATTGCCCGACGGCGGAAACCGCGCTGTGGTGCTCGCATCCGCGCGTGTTCCTGGATATCGCCGCCAGCGGCGAGGCGTTTTGCCCGTACTGCGGCACCAAGTACCGCCTCAAGGCCGGCGAGAGCGTCAAGAGCCACTGATCTTCCGTAGCGCGGGCAGGACCGCCCGCGCTACGGCGTTTCCGGCAACCGCTCTACCAGCACGTCAACGCCCCACAGTCGCGGCATGATTGCGCGCGCTTGACCCAAATCCCCTGTAGTCCAGAAATGCTCCCCGGCGCTGCCCGCCAGAACAAGCAATCCGGCCTCCTCCAGCCGGCGCCGCAAATGCCGCGCCACCGCGGCACCCGTATCCACCAGCGTCACCCCGGGGCCGGCGGCCTGCTCGATCAGGCCGCGCAAAAAAGGATAGTGGGTGCAACCCAGCACCAGCGTATCCGCGCCATGCGCCAACAGCGGCTGAACATAGCTGCGCACCAGGTCGCGCGTCTCAGGCGAGTCCAGCGCGCCGCGCTCGACACACTCGACCAGGCCGTGACAAGCCTGCGTCACCACCTCCACCTCCTTGCCGTAATTTTCCAGCAAAGCGGCGAACTGCGCGCTCTTTAGTGTACCGACCGTGGCCAGCACGCCGATCACACCACTTCTGCTGGCTGCCGCTGCCGGCTTGACCGCTGGTTCCATGGCGATGATGGGGACACTGAAACGCAGCCGCAATTCGGCCACGGCCGCAGCAGTAGCGGTGTTACAAGCCACCACGACGGCCTTGGCTCCCTGCCCCAGCAAAAATTCCGTCAGCCGCAGCGAGCGCTCACGGATTTGTCCGGGCGTCTTGTTGCCATACGGGGCATAACGCGAATCAGCACAGTAGAGGAGCGTTTCCTGCGGCAACTGCTGCCGGATATGGTGCAGCACCGACAGGCCGCCGACACCGGAATCGAACACGCCGACCGGCGCATTGGCAATGGATGCGTTCATGCGCCGGAGTGTAGCGGAATGTATGCGCAAGCGACAATGGCGGCCTTGCCTGACGGCACATGCGTTATAATCAGCCGGGTTGATATCCACCCCATAGCCTTGTTGTCCCCATGATCAAAAAACTGCTGCAACGTGTCTTCAAGGGTAAAAAGAAGACTGTCACCCCCGATGCCTCCCACAGCGTCAAACGATTTCCCCGCCGCGTCCACGGCATCGACCGCAAGGCGATCAGCCATGCCGCGCTGAAAACCACGCAGGAACTGCAAAAAGCCGGCTTTGCCGCCTTCGTGGTCGGCGGCGCGGTGCGCGACCTGATCCTGCGCCGCACGCCCAAGGATTTCGACATCGCCACCGATGCCACGCCGGAGCAGGTGCATCGTATTTTCCGCCGCTCGCGCCTGATCGGCCGCCGCTTCCGCATCGTGCACGTGATGTTCGGCCCGGAAACCGTCGAGGTCACCACCTTCCGCGGCAGCCACTTGTCCGATGATGGAGATGCCAGCATCGCCGACAGCGGCCGCATCCTGCGCGATAATGTATTCGGCACCATGGAAGAGGATGCTGCGCGGCGCGACTTCAGCGCCAATGCGCTGTATTACGACCCGCAGACAGAGGAAGTTTTGGATTATCACCACGGCCTGCCGGACATCCAGGCCGGCAAGCTGCGTATCATCGGCCACGCGGAGACCCGCTACCGCGAAGACCCGGTGCGCATGCTGCGCGCCGTACGGCTTTCCGCAAAGCTGGGACTGAAGCTCGACCCCAAGACCGAAGCGCCGATCCCGCACATGGCCGACCTGTTGCAGGACGTGCCGCCGTCGCGCCTGTTCGACGAAATGCTCAAGCTGTTCCTCTCCGGCCACGCCATGGACAGCGCCAACGCGCTGCGCGCCCACGGCCTGCACCATGGCCTGCTGCCGCTGCTGGACGTGGTGCTGGAGCAGCCGATGGGCGAGCGCTTCGTCACCCTGGCCTTGCAGAACACTGACGAACGGGTGCTGCAGGACAAGCCGGTATCGCCCGCCTTCCTGTTCGCCGCCCTGCTGTGGCACGAGGTGCTGGCGGCTTGGCAGAAATACCAGGATAACGGCGAAAGGCCGATGCCGGCGCTGGTGGAAGCAATGCACGACGTCTCCGACATTCAGGCCGAGAAGCTGGCCATCACCAAGCGTTTCGCCGTCAACATGAAGGAAATCTGGAGCCTGCAGCCCCGCTTTGAACAGCGCTCCGGCCAGCGCCCCTATCGCCTGCTGGAACACCCGCGTTTCCGCGCCGGCTACGACTTCCTGCTGCTGCGCTGCCAGTCTGGCGAACTGCCGATGGAGCTGGCCGAATGGTGGAACAATTTCGCCCAGACTGATGCCGACCAGCGTCAGGAAATGTTGCTGCCCAATACCGAACCGGCGAAAAAGCGCCGCCGCCGGAGACGCAAACCGGCGACCGCCCCCGAAGCATGAGCCACCGGGCCTTCATCGCCCTTGGCAGCAACCTGCAAGACCCTGCCGCACAGGTGAAACGCGCACTGCAGGAGCTTGCCGAGGTGCCGGGCACCCAACTTATCAGGGCCTCTTCGCTCTACCGCACCGCACCGATGGGCTACGACCGCCAGCCGGACTTTATCAACGCCGTAGCAGAGATTGCCACCATGCTGAAGCCGTTGCCGCTGCTGCACGCCCTGCTGGCACTGGAAGACGGCCACGGTCGCGAGCGCCCGTTTCCCAATGCCCCAAGAGTGCTCGATCTCGACCTTTTGCTTTATGATGATCTGACCATGGAAACGCCGGAACTCACCCTGCCCCACCCGCGCATGTCCGCGCGTGGCTTCGTGCTACTGCCGCTGGCGGAAATCGCCCCGGAATTGCCGATACCGGAGCATGGCAAGGCGGCCGACCTCGCACTGCAGTGCCTTGATCAGGGCGTGGAAAGGCTAACGGCGTGAACCTGACCGAAAAGTACCCCTACATCGTCATCGAGGGCCCCATCGGCTGCGGCAAGACCACCCTCGCCCGAAAGCTGGCCGACCGTTTCCCGGTCAACCTGCTGCTGGAAAACGCCAGCGCCAACCCCTTTCTCCCACGCTTCTATGAAGATGTCGCACGCTACGCGCTGCCGACACAACTGTTTTTCCTGTTCCAACGTGCCGAACAGGTCCGGGAACTCAGCCAGCGCGACCTGTTCGACAAGGCCACGATCGCAGACTTCTTCCTGGAGAAAGACCCGCTGTTCGCGCGCCTGACCCTGCGTGACGAGGAATTCGCCCTCTACCGCCAGATCTTCCAGCACCTGCAACTGCAAACCACCGTACCCGATCTGGTGATCTACCTGCAAACTCCGGTGGACGCCCTGCTGGAGCGAATCGAGCAGCGCAACATCAATTACGAGCAAGGCATTTCCAAGGAATACCTGGCCAGACTGGCAGATGGCTACAGCGAGTTTTTCCACCAGTACGACGCCTCGCCACTGCTGATCGTCAACAACGCAAACCTCAACTGCGCCGCCAGCGAGGAGGCGCTCGACCTGCTGCTGGAACGCATCGGCAAGATCCACAGTCGCCGGGAATTCTTCAACCCGGACCTGGCATGACCGGCCTCGACGCATTGCAGGCCATGAAAACGAACGGCGAGAAGATCGCCGTTTTGACCTGCTATGACGCCAGCTTTGCCACGCTGATGGCGCAGGCCGGCGTGGACGCGCTGCTGGTGGGCGATTCGCTGGGCATGGTGCTGCAAGGCGCTGGGGACACCTTAAGTGTCGCCATGCGCGACATGGAATACCACACCCGTTGTGTGGCGGCGGGCGCCAAGTCCACGCCGGTCGTCGCCGACATGCCGGCCGGCAGCGACCGCACGCCCGGCACAGCCCTGGACAACGCACGCCGCCTGATCGAAGCCGGCGCCCACATGGTCAAGCTGGAAGGTTGCAAAACCGAGGTAGTACGCCACCTGGCGCAACATCACATCCCGGTATGCGGGCATCTGGGCTTCACCCCGCAGTCCGTGTACGAACTGGGCGGCTACAAGGTGCAAGGCCGCGACGAGGCCGGCGCCAGGCAAATCCTGGAGGACTCCTTGGCCCTGCAGCAGGCCGGCGCCGGCCTGCTGGTGCTGGAAATGGTGCCTGCTGCGCTGGCGGCCACGGTCACTGCCGCGCTCGCCATTCCCACCATCGGCATTGGCGCGGGGCCAGACTGCGACGGCCAGGTGCTGGTGCTGCACGACATGCTGGGCATCTACCCCGGCAAGACGCCCCGCTTCGCACGCAACTTCCTGCAAGGGGCCGGCAGCGTGCAAACCGCGCTGACCGCCTACGTGCAGGCGGTAAAGGACAAGACTTTTCCCGCCGCAGAACACAGCTTCTGATGGACATCATTTCTGCCATTCCCGAACTGCGTAGCCGCCTTGCCAATGCGGGCCGCATTGCCTTCGTTCCCACCATGGGCAACCTGCATGCCGGCCATATCGCACTGGCCAAACTGGCACGCGGGCGTGGGGATTGCGCGGTGGCCAGCATCTTCGTCAACCCGCTGCAATTCGGCCAGGGCGAGGATTTCGCCGCCTATCCGCGCACCCTGGAGCAAGACTGCGCCAAACTGGCCGAGGCCGGCTGCGACGTGGTGTTCACGCCAAGCGAGGCAGTGCTTTATCCGCAGCCGCAGACCCTGTATGTCGAACCGCCGGCCATCGCCGACGAGCTGTGCGGCGCCCACCGCCCGGGCCATTTTCGCGGCGTATGCACCGTGGTGGCCAAGCTGTTCAACATCGTACAGCCGCAGGTCGCGATCTTCGGCAACAAGGATTTCCAGCAACTGCACGTGCTGCGCGAAATGGCGCGCCAGCTTGATTTCCCCATTGAGATCGTGGCCGGAGAAACGGTGCGCGAAACCGACGGCCTGGCAATGAGCTCGCGCAACGGCTATCTGAAGCCGGAGCAGCGCATGGAGGCACCGCGCTTGTATCGTGCCCTGCAGCAGGTGGTGCAGGCCATCCAGTCAGGACGGCACGATTACGCGGCAGCCCAGGCGCAAACCGCGCAATATTTGACCCAGTTAGGCTGGATCGTAGACTATATCGAGGTCCGCAACGCCGACACATTGAGCAAGCCAGCCCCGACAGACACCCGCCTGGTAGTACTCGGCGCGGCGCGGCTGGGAAAGACCAGACTCATCGACAATATCGAGTTTGCGATATAATAATCGTCCTTTTTTCGAAACGCCGAGACAAGCCATGCAAAGAACCATGCTCAAATCCAAGCTGCACCGGGTGCGCGTGACGCATTCCGAGCTGGAGTACGAGGGTTCCTGCGCCATCGACGAGGAACTGCTGGACGCCGCCGACATCCGCGAGTACCAGCAGATCGAAATCTACAACGTCAACAACGGCGAACGCTTCACCACCTACGCCATCCGCGCCCAGCGCAATTCCGGCATCATTTCGGTCAACGGCGCCGCCGCGCGCAAGGCTGCGCCAGGCGACATTCTCATTATCGCCACCTACGCCGCCTACAACGAGCTGGAACTGGAAAAATTCAAGCCGGACCTGGTGTACGTAGATGCGATGAACCGTATCAGGGAAAAGCGCCGCGATATCCCGACGCAGGCCGCCTGACTAACGCTCGCTCAGCAAAAAAGGCAGCCAAGGCTGCCTTTTTTGTTTCCGCATTCGGCTATCTTATGGCGCTGATGTCCAGATGCCCGGCCGCCGCCTGAAAATCCGCTGCCTCCAGATGCGGCAATACGCCGAGGCAGGGAGCGGAGAGCCGCTGACACAGAGCGGCAAGATTGTCCTCGAAAGCCGACATCGCCGGATCAACACGGTTAGCCACCCAGCCTGCCAGCACCAAGCCGCGGGAGGCAATCGCTTCCGCCGTCAGCAAGGCGTGGTTGAGACAACCCAGTCGCATGCCCACCACCAGGATCACCGGCAGCCCCAGCAGTACCGCCATATCGGCGGTATCCTCGATATCGTTGAGCGGCACGCGGAAGCCGCCCACGCCCTCCACCACCAGCGCCTCGACTTCCTGTGCTGCTGCCATAAACGCCTCCCTCACCGCCATCAGCTCGATGACCACGCCGGCCTGCCGGGCGGCAATGTGCGGCGCCAGCGCCGGCTCGAAGGCGTAGGGATTGGCGACATCGGGCGCCAGCGTGGCATTGCCGGCAGCACACAACTGCTCGACATCGTCCGACACCAGCCGCCCGTTGCGAATGACGCAGCCGGCCGCCACCGGCTTCATCCCCGCCGCCCGCAAGCTAGCCTGTACCAGTTTGTAAACCAGCGCGGCGGAAACCAGCGTCTTGCCGACGCCGGTGTCGGTCCCCGTGACGAAAAATCCGTGTTTCATTGGTGTCCGCGCTTCATACAAAATGTTGAGGATAGCACCGGCTGGCGCAGTCGTCTTTGTCAGCTGTGGCAAAATAGCGGTTTCATGAAAATTCTCGCCCTCGACACCTCCACCGAATATCTCTCGCTCGCCCTGTGGCAGGACGGGGCATTGCTAGTGCGCGAACTGCTGGCCGGACAAAAGCACTCCGAGCTGGTGCTGCCGCTGGTGGGCGAACTGCTGGCCGAAGCGGGTCTGCAACTCCCCAACCTGGACGGCATTGCCTTCGGCGCCGGACCGGGTTCGTTCACCGGGCTGCGCATCGGCTGCGGGGTGGCGCAGGGGCTGGCGTTCGGCGCCAATCTTCCGGTAGTGGGGGTTTGCACGCTAGAAGCGCTCGCCGAGCAAGCCGGCGCGAAGCGTGTGATCGCCTGCCTGGATGCGCGTATGCAGGAGGTCTATCACGCCGCCTATGAACGCGATGGCGAGCGTTGGCGCGAGATATTGCCGCCCGGTCTGTATCCGCCGCCACAGGTGCCGGCAGTGCATGGCGGCGGTTGGTGCGCGATCGGCAGCGGCTGGGACAATTTCGGCCCGGCGCTGGATGCCGTTTACGGAACTCGGATTGAACGAAAAATTGCTGGCGCCTTCCCGCTGGCGCGCCACATGGCGGAGCTGGCGGTGCCCCGGTTTGCCAAGGGCGAAGGCAAGCCACCGCACGAGGCCGCACCGCTATACGTGCGCAACAAGGTAGCGTTCACCATCAGGGAACGCGAGGCAGCCCGATGAACGCCCTGCTCAAGCCTTCGTTCACCTACCGCCCGATGCAGGCCGACGACCTCGACGCCGTCATGGCGATCGAGCCCAGGATTTATTCCCATCCATGGACACGCGGCAATTTCGCCGACTCGCTCAGGGCCGGCTACGATTGCCAGGTGTGCGAGAGCGACGGCGAACTGATCGGCTACGGCGTCCTGATGCTCGTGCTGGACGAGGCGCACCTGCTCAACATTAGCATCGCCAAGGCCTTTCAGGGCCGCGGCTTGGGGCGGGCGCTGCTCAACCACTTCATTGGTGTCGCGCGCGGCCGTGGCGCGCAAATGATGTTTCTGGAAGTGCGCCCCTCCAACACCAGCGCGATCAGGCTGTACGAAAGCATGGGCTTCAACGAATTTTCCGTACGCAAGGGCTACTACCCTGCCGACAACGGCCGCGAGGACGCCGTCCTGATGGGGCTCGCCCTATGACGCTTTCCCGCGAGGACAAGCTGCGCGAACTGGAATTGCTGCCGGTATGGCGGCAGCGCGAAGCAGTGCAAACCGCAGCGGCCGCCGAGGCAGCGCCACAAGCCGAACCAGCCGCAGCTGCAGCAGTTGAAGCCGTCAGCCGCGCCGCTGTCGCCGATATGGGCTGGCAGGAACTCAAGCAGGCCGTGGCCGCCTGCCAGGCCTGTTCGCTGGCGGCAACCCGTACGCAGGCGGTGTTCGGCGTCGGCGACGAAAACGCCGACTGGCTGTTCATCGGCGAAGCGCCGGGGGCGGAGGAAGACCGGTGTGGCGAGCCGTTCGTCGGCGTAGCCGGGCAGTTGCTGGACAACATGCTGGCGGCGATCCAGTTGCAGCGCGGCGACAACGTCTATATCGCCAACGTACTGAAGTGCCGTCCGCCGCAGAACCGCGACCCGCACGGCGAAGAGGTGGTGAAGTGCGACCCTTACCTCAAGCGCCAGGTGGAACTGATCCGACCCAGGCTGATCGTGGCGCTAGGCAAGTTCGCCGCGCAGTCGGTACTGAACACCGAGCAGACCGTCGCCGCGCTGCGCGGCAAGCTGCACGACTACCACGGCGTACCAGTGATCGTGACCTACCATCCGGCCTACCTGCTGCGCAACCTGCCAGACAAGGCGTTGGCCTGGGAGGACCTGTGTTTCGCCCGCGCCACCATGCGCAACCTGCAAGCAGAAGCGGGAACCCATGAAACAGCACCTGCCGCTGAACCGCCCTGAAACGTCCACAGAA
>DAOMFG010000030.1:0-11093 GCA_035429685.1 Methylophilaceae bacterium
CTCTCCCGGCGGGTTGACGCGTTCAGCCGGCCAGGTTCCAGCCGGAGCGCGGCATGCGGGCGATCCCCGAGCAGTTGGCCGACAAGCTCAAACCCGGCACGGTCCGGCTCGGCGCGCGCGTGCGCTCGGTGCAGGCGCGCAAGGTGACGCTGGAAAGCGGCGAGGTCATCCATGCGCCGCTGGTGGTATCGGCCATAGGTGCCCGCGAAACCGTGCAGCGCCTGCTGCCGGAACAGGAACAGCAGCAGCCGTGGGCGCAGGAAATACTGCAACTCAAGCCCAATATCGGCCACTTCTGCCTTTATATGGGCTGGAAACTGGGCGAGGGTGAAACGCCGCAAACGCTGGGGGCCCGTGCCAACAATGACTGGTGGTATGACTCGCTGGATGTGGGCAATGCCATCTGGCGTGACCCGTTCGAGCAGGCCGCGCCGCCGACCATGTTCGTCTCCTTCCCCACGCTCAAGGATCCGGCGCACAGCTCGAACAAACACACTGCCGAGGCCATCGTCTGGGCCGACTGGGAACTGATGGCGGAGTGGGCGAATACCCCCTATGGCGCGCGCGATGCGGATTACGAAGCCCTCAAGGACTCCATGAAGTCGGCCTTGCTGGAGGCCTTTGCCCAGCGCTATCCGGAAGTCGCCAAGCGCATCGAAGTCGCCGAGCTATCCACGCCGCTGTCCACCGTGACCTTCACCAGCCACGAAAAAGGCGCTTTCTACGGACTGGAAACGACCCCGCGCCGCATGCTCTCACCGGCGTTGTCGCCGCGCACGCCGGTGAAGGGGCTGCTGCTGGCGGGGCAGGATGTATGCACGCCGGGCATCCAGGGAGCACTGATCGGCGGCATGTTCGCCGCCGGCTGCGCAGACCCGCGGGTGTTTCGTCATTTGTGACGGGTGGAAGGCCATGATGTTTCACCACGCTTCAGCCCGTCACGAACAATGGCAGGCCGCAAAAACCTGAAGGAGGCCAAACATGCCGCCAAAACCAAGAACCGAGCAGCAACGCCTGCAAACACGAACCGCAATCCTCGATGCCGCCCGCGAGCTGTTTATCGAGCGCGGCGTGGAAGCGGTGACCATGCGGGAAATCGCGCGCCGCGTCGATTATTCGCCCACCGCGATCTACCTGCACTTCAAGGATAAGGAGGCGCTGATCCGCGAGCTATGCGATACCGACTTCCTGGCACTGGCGCAGGAGCTGCGGGCCATCGAACGCATTGCCGATCCGATCGAGCGGCTGCGTCTGCTGGGGCTGGGCTATGTACGCTTCGCCGTGGCGCATCCCAATCACTACCGGCTGATGTTCATGACGCCGCAGGTCAGGCACGACCCCGAGACTTCCGGGATCGAGAGCGGGAACCCGGAACAGGATGCCTATGCCTGCCTGCGGGCGATGGTGGCGGACGCCCATGCCGATGGTTGTTTCCGCACCGAACTGGACGACCCTGACCTCATCGCGCAAATCCTGTGGGCGGGCCTGCATGGCGTCTGCGCGCTGGAAATCGCCAAGAAAAACGACTGCTGGGTGGACTGGCGCAATTTCGAGGTGCGCATCGCGCTGATGCAGCAGGTGCTGATGCGTGGTTTGCTGCGGGAGGCTACATGAGACGATTGCTCATTCTATCCCTGCTGCTGGCGGCCTGCGACCACGCGCCTCCGCCTCCATTGCCGCCAAGGCCGGCGCTGGTGGTCACGGCGGGAGAAAGCGGCAGCGGCGCATCCATGGCGCTGGTCGGCGAAGTCCGTCCGCGCTATGAATCGCTGCAGGGCTTCCGCATCGCCGGCAAGATCGTCGAGCGCAAGGTCGAAGTCGGCAGCGCGGTGAAAAAAGGCCAGGTGCTGGCGCGGCTGGATCCGGCCGATACCGGGTTGGCAGCGCAAGCGTCGCAGGCGGATGTGCGCGCTGCCGAGGCCGACTATGCGCTGGCGGAAGCCGAACTGGAACGCCAGCGCCAGCTGTATGCGCGCAAATTCATCTCGCGCTCGGCGCTCGATATCCGCGAGGCACAATTCAAAACCACAGACGCGCGCTTGCAACAGGCGCGGGCGCAAGCGGCGGTTTCCGGCAACCAGTCGCGCTACACGGCCCTGGTCGCCGAGCGCGACGGCGTGGTAACGGAGATCCACGCCGAGCCTGGCCAGGTGGTGGCTGCCGGCGACGTGGTTGCCCGTGTTGCGGCCATTGGCGAAGTGGAAGTAGTCATCGCCGTGCCGGAATTGCGCATGACCGGCGTGGTAACTGGTGTGCCGGCGCAAGTGTGGCTATGGGTGGCGCACGACAGGCCTTACCGTGGCAAGGTACGCGAAGTGGCGCCCGCCGCCGACCCGGTGACGCGCACGTTCGACGTGCGGGTCAGCCTGCTCGATGCCGACGACAGGGTACGCCTCGGCATGACTGCCGGTGTGCAGTTTGCCAACCAGCGCGAGAGCGCCATGCTGCTGCCGATCCCGGCCCTGACCCAACGCAACGGCCAGACCGTGGTGTGGGTGGTTGACCCCAAATCGTACCAGGTGCAGCCGCGCCCGGTACGGGCGGAGTCGTATAGCGAGCGCGGCGCGCTGGTGTCGGGCGGACTGACGGCGGGCGAGCAGGTGGTGGTGGCCGGGGTACATGCCCTGTCGCCGGGACAAGTGGTGCGCCCGGTGCCGGCCGCGCCATGAACCGTTTCAACCTGTCCGACTGGTCGCTGCGCCACTCGGTGCTGGTGCTCTACGCCATGATCGTGCTGACGCTGGCGGGCCTGGTGTCCTACACCAAGCTTGGCCAGTCGGAGGATCCGCCCTACACCTTCAAGGCCATGGTGATCCGCACCGGCTGGCCAGGCGCCAGCGCGCGCGAGGTGGAACAGCAGATCACCGACAAGCTGGAAAAGAAACTGCAGGAGGTGCCGCACCTGGACGTCCTGCGCAGCTACTCGCGTCCCGGCGAATCACTGATCTTTCTGCTGGCCAGGGACTCGACTTCTCCTAAGGATATTCCGGACGTCTGGTACCAGGCGCGCAAGAAGGTCGGCGACATCCGCAACACCCTGCCGGACGGCATCGAAGGACCCACTTTCAACGACGAATACGGCGACGTTTACGGCAACCTGTACGCCCTGACCGGCGAGGGTTATGACTATGCCGAGCTCAAGCGCCAGGCCGAAGTGGTGCGCGCCGAGCTGCTGCGCGTGCCGGACGTGGCCAAGGTGGATTTCTTCGGCGAACAGAAGCAGCGCGTGTACATCGAACTTTCCAACGCCAAGCTGGCCACGCTGGGCATATCCACCGACACCCTGCTGCGGGTGCTGCAAAACCAGAACCAGATTACCTCCGGCGGTGCTTTCGATACCGACGCCGAACACATTCGCATCGCAGTCAGCGGACGCTTCGACCAGCTGGACGAACTGCGCGACATCCGTTTCCGCGCCAACAACCGCGAATTCCGTCTGGGCGACGTGGCGGTGGTGCGGCGCGGCTACGAGGATCCGCCGACCCAGCGCGTGCGCTACATGGGGCAGGAAACCCTGCTGCTGGGGGTTTCCATGGTCAAGGGCGGCGACATCATCGCGCTTGGCCGCCACTTGGACGAAACCACTGCGCGCATCGCGGCGCAGCTGCCGGTGGGACTGGAATTGCATGAAGTATCCTCGCAGCCGCACGCCGTGGAGCGCTCGGTCAGGGAGTTCGTCAGGTCGCTGATCGAGGCGGTCGCCATCGTGCTGGCGGTCAGTCTGCTGTCGCTGGGGCTGCGCACCGGCATCGTGGTGGCGATTACCATCCCTGTTGTTTTAGCCATCACCTTTCTGCTGATGCGCCAGTTCGATATTGGCCTGCACAAGATTTCGCTCGGCGCGCTCGTGCTCGCCCTGGGCCTGCTGGTGGACGACGCCATCATCGCAGTGGAAATGATGGCATCGAAAATGGAGCAGGGCTGGGAGCGTGTGCGAGCGGCCTCGTTCGCCTACACGTCGACGGCCGGGCCGATGCTGACCGGCACCCTGGTCACTGCCGCCGGGTTCCTGCCGATTGCCACCGCGGCTTCCTCCACCGGCGAATACACGCGCGCCATCTTCCAGGTGGTGGTGATTGCGTTGCTGGTGTCCTGGGTGGCCGCGGTGGTTTTCGTGCCTTACCTGGGCTACCGCTTGTTGCCCGATTTCACCGCAGTCAACAGCCGGTCATCGCACCATGCCACGTACGACATTTACGCCACACCTTTCTATCGCCGCTTCCGTGCCATCGTCGTCGCCTGCGTACGTCACCGCTGGGCGGTGATCCTGCTCACCGTGGCCTTGTTCGTCGGTGCCATCTTCGGTTTCAGGCTGGTGCAGCAGCAATTCTTCCCGGATTCCACCCGCCCCGAGTTGCTGGTGGACTTGCGCCTGGCTGAAGGGGTTTCCTACGCCGCCACCGAGAGCGAAGTGAAAAAACTGGAAGGCTGGCTGGCGCAACAGCCGGGCATTGAGAATTTCGTGGTTTATGTCGGCGGCGGCAGCCCGCGCTTCTACCTGCCGCTGGACCAGCAGCTGGCGCAGCGCAACTTCGCACAATTCGTCGTGCTGACGAAAGGGCTGGCGGAGCGCGAGCAATTGCGCAGCCGCCTCGTCGAGTTGTTCGAGCAGGATTTCCCCATCCTGCGTGGCTCGGTGTTCCGGCTGGAAAACGGGCCGCCGGTCGGCTTCCCGGTACAGTTCCGCGTTTCCGGGCCGGACTTCGCCACGCTGCGCGACATCGCCCACCAGGTCGCCGGCGTGATGCGCGCCAACCCCCATCTGCGTAACGTGCAGCTGGACTGGGACGAGCCGATCAAGGTGGTGCGGGTCAATATCGACCAGTCCAAGGCGCGCCTGCTCGGCATCAGCTCCACCGACCTGGCCGGCGTGCTCAACGGCGCGGTGCATGGGGTCTACGTCACCGAGTTCCGCGAGGGCACCGAGCGCATCGACCTGCTGGTGCGGGGACCCGGACCGGAGCGCAGCAATCTTTCCCATGTGCCGGACCTGATGATTCCCAGTGTTTCCGGCAAGAGCGTGCCGCTGTCACAGGTGGCGACCTTCGACTACGGCTTTGAGGACGGCCTGATCTGGCGCCGCAACCGCATGCCGACCATCACCGTGCGCGCCAACCTGTACGGCCAGGTACAGGCCCCGGTAGCCTCCGCCATGGTGGAGGTTGGGCTGGACGAGATCAGGAAGCAGCTGCCGATCGGCTACCGCCTGGAAACCGGCGGCGCGGTGGAGGAGTCGGCCAAGGGCGCGGCCTCGGTGGCAGCCGGCATGCCGTTGTTCCTGATAGTCGTGCTAACGGTGCTGATGGTCCAGTTGCAGAGCTTTTCGCGCGTGCTGCTGGTGCTGCTCACCGCCCCGCTCGGCATGATAGGCGTCACCGCCTCCCTGCTGCTGTTCGACAAGCCGTTCGGCTTCGTCGCCATGCTCGGCACCGTTGCCCTGTCCGGCATGATCATGCGCAATTCGGTGATCCTGGTGGATCAGATCGAGCAGGACAAGCAAGCCGGAAAGCCGGACTGGGAGGCGATCGTCGATTCCACCGTGCGCCGCTTCCGCCCCATCGTCCTTACTGCTGCCGCCGCTATCCTGGCCATGATTCCGCTTACCCGCAGCGCGTTCTTCGGACCGATGGCCGTCGCTATCATGGGCGGGCTGGCCGTTGCCACCCTGCTGACCCTGCTGTTCCTGCCGGCCCTTTATGCGGCGTGGTTCCACGTCAGGGAAACAGCATAGGCGATTGCGCTATAATCGCACCATTTTCCAGAGACACAGACCCGCCATGAATCTCGAACAAGCGCGCTTCAACATGATCGAACAGCAGATCCGCCCGTGGGAGGTGCTGGATCCCACGGTGCTTGACTTGCTCAAACTGGTGCCGCGCGAAGAATTCGTGCCTGCACAGCATGCCGGGCTCGCCTTCGCTGACCTGGAAATCCCCATCGGCCACGGCCAGAGCATGTTGTCGCCCAAGCTGCAGGCGCGCATCGTGCAATCGCTGGACCTCCGGAAAACCGACCGCGTGCTGGAAATCGGCACCGGTACCGGCTACATGACGGCACTGCTGGCCAGCCTCGCCGGGCAGGTGGTGAGCGTGGACTGCGTCGCGCAACTCACCAGGGAAGCCCGTCGCAACCTGCGCCGGCACTGCATCGCCAACGTCACGCTGGCGAGCGGCGATGCGATGCGAGACTGGGATGGCGGCGGAGACACCTATGATGTGATCGTCCTCACCGGCTCTGTGCCGCAGCTGCCGCCGGCACTGCAACGAAAGCTGGCCATCGGCGGCCGCCTGTTTGCCGTGGTGGGTGAAGCCCCGGCGATGGCTGCGACCCTGGTCCGCCGCGTGACGGATGATGCGTTCCGCAGCGATGTGCTGTTTGAAACCTGTGTGCCGTCGCTGGTGAACGCGCCGCAGCCGCAGCGCTTCAGCTTCTGATCATGCAGCCGACGTTGACCAACCGGTCAGTCAGTAGTAACGTGGTGATCCGGGCCGTAATTTGCCTGCGGATATGTCAATATATTAGAATGTCCTAATGAACAAAATACTATGCATCATTGCCGCTAGCCTGCTTCCCGTCCTGGCGCAAGCCGATGCCGGCACGCAGAACCTGCTGGTCATCTATCGCCAGGCGCTGGCCAGCGACCCGGTCCTGGCCTCGGCAGAAAAATCCAATGTCGCCGCCCAGGAAAAGCAGGTACAGGGCAAGGCGTTGCTGCTGCCTGTGTTGACGATGGATGCCGCTGCCAAGCATTCGGATACCGACATCCACTACCGTGAAGGCGTCGATCAGATTGGCGTCAGAAGCGCGGGAGACCATGGCTTCGAAACTTACCAATACGGCGTCAACGTGACGCAGCCGCTGTTCCGCAAGCAGAACGCCATCCAGTACGAACAATCGAAAACCCAAGTGACGCAGGCCGATATGCAGCTCAGTCTGGCGCGTCAGGATTTGATAGTCAACGTGACTCAGGCCTATTTCGATGTGGTGCTGGCGCAGGACAAAATCAATCTGCTGGAAGCCCAGAAGGCTGCCATCAGCCAGCAGCTGGAGCAGGCCAAGGCCAACTTTGAAGTTGGCACCGCCACCATCACCGATGTCAACGAAGCGCAAGCGCGCTACGACCTGACCATTGCCCAGGAGATCGCAGCGCAGAATGATCTGGAGACGAAAAAGCGCTTCGTCGAATTCCGTACCGGTCAGCAGCCGTCACGACTGGCCACCGCCAGGGAAGACCTGCGGGCGGTCATTCCCGAACCGCGCGACATGGAACAGTGGGTGGCGCTGGCCCAGCAGAACAACCTGCCGCTGAAGATCCAGCAGCAGGCATTACAGCTTGCCACCCAGCAGATTGAATATGCCCGTGCCGGGCACTTGCCAACGCTGGACGTAGTTGGCCGCTACAGCGACACGGGCGCTACCGGCAACGTCAACGGTGTCGGCACTGATTTGAGGGACGCGACGGTCGGCCTGCAGTTCCAGATACCGCTATACCAGGGTGGCGCCATCACCTCGCGCCAACGCGAGGCTGTGGCCAACAAGGACAAGGCGCTGGACGATGTCGAGGCGGCGCGGCGCGAAGCCGACCTGCGCACGCGCCAGTCCTACCTCAACGTCGCCAGCGCGGTGGCACAGGTGAGCGCCTACGAACAGGCATTGGCTTCCAGCAAAAGCCAGCTCGACTCCACCAACCTGGGCTATGAGGTTGGTGTACGCACCAGCGTGGACGTGCTCAACGCCCAGCAGCAGTATTACCAGGCCAAGTACAATCTGCTGGAGGTGCGCTACGCCTGGCTGGTCAGCATCATCAAGCTCAAGTCCTACGCTGGCGTGCTCACCGAAGACGACCTGGCTGAAACCAACCGCTACCTCGAAGGCTCGTGAACCCGGCGACCATCTCGGAACGCGTCGCCAGCCAGCTGGTGCTGATCGACGTTCAGGAAAAACTGAGCGGCGTCATGCCAGCCGCACCGCTGCAAGAACTGCTGCGCAGCTGCGCCCTCCTGCTGCAAGCCTCACGCCTGCTGGAAGTCCCTGTCATCTACACTGAACAATACCCCAAGGGCCTGGGTGCCACCCATGCCGATCTGGGCATCTGGCTGGACAGCGGCAGTCGCGTGGAAAAAATCTGCTTCTCCTGCTACGAGGAGCCCGCATTCCGCAACAAGCTGCACGGCGATCGCAGCCAGATCCTGCTGGCCGGAATGGAGGCGCACATCTGCATCCTGCAAACTGCCCTGCAGTTGCAGACCATGGGCAAGCAGGTGTTCGTGGTGGAAGATGCGGTCATCTCGCGCAAGCCGGAAAACAAGGTCAACGCGCTGGCGCGCCTGCGCCAGGCCGGCGTCATTGTCACCAACACCGAGTCGGTGGTGTTCGAGTGGCTGCGGGTCGCGGAAGGAGACGCCTTCAAGCAGATCAGCCGGCTGGTGCGTTAGTCAGGGACGGGGCGTGTCACTCAACTGGAAGACGCTGCTGTTCGTCGCCGTGATCGGCTACGGTGCCTGGCACCACTGGCAGACGCGCCCGGTCGCGGTGCCGCATGGGGCCGGCGAACTGGCCCCGGCAGACCCGGTGCAGGCCGATATGGCCGGCAACCCCGCACTGCAATGGCCCGGCTATCGACTCACGCCGCTGGCCAGCTATGACGTTACCGCGCGCGTGCTGTCCGTCGAAACCTACCATGCCGGGCGCGAAGCCGATCTTTCACCGGTCGACCTGGCGCTCGGCTGGGGGCCGATGTCGGACGACGCGGTGCTCAAGGACATCCGCATCAGCCAGGGCGGCAGGTTCTACCACTGGAGCGTTGAGCAATTCCCCATTCCGCGCGTGCAGATCGAAACCCACAGCGCCAACACCCACCTGATTCCCGCCAATGAGGACGTCAAGGACAGGATCGGATCGATCCGGCCTGGCGAGGTGGTGCGCCTGCGCGGCTACCTGGTCGCGGTCGAGGCCGATGACGGCTGGCACTGGAAAAGCTCGCTCAGCCGCAACGATACCGGCGGCGGCGCCTGCGAGCTGATGTGGGTGGAGCAGGTGGAGTCGCTTTAGCCCCGGCTTCCCAGCACGTCTCCGACCAGTTGCGTGGCCCTCTGCGCGGCGCCGCGGTTGGCGGCGCTGAAGTCCAGCCCGGCGCGGCCCATGCGCCCCTGCTGGCTGGCATCGGCCAGCAGCTCCGCCAGCGCCCTGGCTAATCCCTCCTCGTCTGGTACCCGCCGCGCCGCGCCGCATTGCGTGGCCTGGGTGGCCGCCTCCGCGAAATTGAAGGTGTGCGGCCCGATCAGCACCGGCTTGCCCATGGCGCAGGCTTCGATCAGGTTCTGCCCGCCCAGCGGCAGCAGGCTGCCGCCGATGAAGGCGATATCGCAGGCGGCGTAGTAGGCGAACATCTCGCCCATGCTGTCGCCCAGCACCACCTTGCAGTCCGCGCCCGCCGCCGTGGCTTCCGAACGCCGTAGATAGGGAATTTCGCGCTTCTGCAGCAGTGCCGCCACGGCGTCGAAGCGCTGCGGATGGCGCGGCACGATCACCGTCAGCAGTTCCGGCATGTCGAGCGACTGCACGGCATCCAGCACCAGTGCCTCCTCGCCGTCGCGCGTGCTGGCGGCGAGAAACACCGGCCGTCCGGCGCCGAACAGCTTGCGCAGCGCCTGGCCTTGCTGTTGCGCCTCGGGTGGCGGCGTCACGTCGAACTTGAGGTTGCCCATCACCGATACCCTGGGTGCGCTCAGTTGGCGCAGGCGCGTGGCGTCGGCTTCGGTCTGCGCGGCGATGGCCGTCAGCTTGCCCAGGCCGTTGGCGGCGAGCCGGCCGAGCCTGGCGTAACCGCGCGCCGATTTTTCCGACAGGCGCGCGTTCACCAGCAGCAGCGGGATACCTCGTTTGCCGCAGGCGGCGATCAGGTTGAACCACAGCTCGGTTTCCATCAGCAGCCCGATGCGCGGCTGAAAATGGCGCAGGAAGCGCGCCGTCGCGCCCGGCAGGTCGTAGGGCAGGTAGCCGCGCAGCACGCTGTCGCCGAACAGCTGCTCGCTGGCGGCGCGGCCGGTGGGCGTGGTGTGCGTCAGCAGGATGGCGTGCCCCGGGTAGCGCTGCCGCAGCAGGGCCACCAGCGGGGCGGCGGCGCGGGTTTCGCCCACCGAGACGGCGTGCAGCCAGATCAGCGGCTGCCGCGGGCGGGCCGCAGGGTAAAAGCCAAAGCGCTCCGCGACATGCTGCAAATACTCCGGCTGGCGGATGGCGCGCCACAGCAGCTTCAGCAGTGCCAGCGGCAGCAGCAGGTAAATGAGCAGAATGTAGGTCAGGCGATTCATGCCCCGGATTCTCTCACGAATTGGCTGGTGAGCGAGGGCTCACGTCCACGCATTCACTGGCAGGAAAAGGCTTGTTCCGGGGTGAAAAAAAATTGTCGCATACGGCTTGACGGGCACAATCAATCGGGAGTAACTTTGCTACCCAGCACAATATATTGTGGTCTTGTAATTTTTTCTATAAAAACAACAGGGAGGGAAAATCGGTCATGTTGACGATGGTGAAAGCGGCTCAGGAAGCCGTCAAGGAAGTCCCCATGCAGTCGGTGTCGCTCGACATCTGGGACAAGAAGTACCGGCTCAAGACCAAGCAGGGCGAGGCCATCGACCAGAGCATGGACGATACCTACCGCCGCGTGGCGCGCGCCCTCGCCGATGCCGAAGCGACCGAGGACAAGAAGGCCGAGTGGTACGACAAGTTTCTGTGGGCCTTGCGCCGCGGCGCCATCCCCGCCGGCCGCATCACCTCCAACGCCGGTGCGCTGGAGCACAAGCCGGCGACCAGCACCATCAATTGCACCGTGTCCGGCACCGTCGAGGATTCCATGAACGGCATCCTGGAAAAAGTGCACGAGGCCGGCCTGACCCTGAAGGCTGGTTGCGGCATCGGCTACGAATTCTCCACCCTGCGTCCCAAGGGCGCCTTCGTCGCCGGCGCCGGCGCCTACACCTCCGGCCCGTTGTCGTTCATGGATATCTACGACAAGATGTGCTTCACCGTCTCCTCCGCTGGCGGTCGCCGCGGCGCGCAGATGGCCACCTTCGACACCTCCCATCCCGACG
>DAOMFG010000031.1:0-11081 GCA_035429685.1 Methylophilaceae bacterium
GCAGCGGTCAACGGGCGCACTGCATGATAGGATTTCAGCAATGCCGACAGCCTCACTTCGTCCAGATTTCCGGAATCATCGATGCACCAGTCGTTGGCAGTAATCGCGAGATCGTAAGCCCAGGCACCATCGCAGGCATAATAGAAATCCACCAGGCCGGTCAGTCGGTCGCCTTCGAACAGCACGTTTTCCCGAAACATGTCGGCGTGAATCATTCCGCGCGGCAGATCCGCTTCAGGCCCCCTTGATTGATAGGCCAACTCCTGTTCCAGCAAGGCACGTTGACCTGCGTCCAGAAATGGAATCACTGCCTGCGCCGTTATTTGCCGCCAATGCGGGCCGCGGGCGTTTTTCCTGCGCTGCGGAAAAGATTGCCCGGCCAGATGCATCCGCGCCAGCATCGCCCCAAGTTCAGCGCAATGCGCGCTGTCCGGCGTATCCAGCGAGCTGCCGTGCAGCCGGCTGACCAGGGCGGCCGGCTTGCCGTTGAGCTGTCTCAGATAGCCGCCGTCGAGACTGGCAACCGGGCGTGGGCAAGGGATACCATGGCCGGCAAGATGTGCCATGAGGTCCAGAAAATACGGCAGCTCCTCGGCCGTATTCTTTTCAAACAGCGTCAGCACGTAGCCACCGCTGGAAGTGGTGACGAAGTAATTGGTATTGGTGATACCGGCGGCGATGCCTCGCAGTTCGCGCAGCTCGCCAAGCGGGTAGTCTTGCAGCCATGGAATAAGCTGTTCAGGCGCGACAGTGGTGAAAACGGACATCAAATGCTTCTGGTGGATTGCAGGTGCCGGGCGTTCCGCAGCGCCCGGAGAAAGGACGATGCCCTTCTGCATGCAGCTTCTAGAACTTGAATATCACCCAGCTGGGCATGGAGTAGTGTTCGCCAGGCCCATCCATCGGCTGCCAGCCACCATCGGCACTGTCCTTGGAGAGATAGTAAGGTACCCCGTTCGGTGGCGTGACTTTCATCATGTAAACCTGCCCATTGACGCTGTACTCTTCCACCGTGTCTTCGCCGCGTTTGGTGATGGTGACTTGCGGCTCAGTCGCAGGATCCGGTTCATAACCTTCCGGCGCCGGCGGCGGCTCCGGCAACGGCTCCAGGCCGGCTGGCGGGGCCGCCGCAACCGCCGGCAACGACGCGATCAGTGCCAGTAAAATCAAGAAGCGGGTGCGGAACATTAGGTAGCCTCGACCGTTAAACAGGGTATTTGCGGGAATTCTAGCAGAAAGCGCCTTACAAATTGAGCTGAATTTCGCGCTCCTGCGCGGAGGGTTCAAACCCGCGTGTCTCGTAGTATTTGAAGATCGCTTCTACCACTTGGCCGGGCTCGTCTTTCACCTGAATCAGGTCCATATCCTTGGCATCGACCATACCTTCCGTCACCATGACCTGTTTGAACCAGTCCAGCATGCCCTGCCAGAAAGGCCGGTGTACCAGGATGATGGGAATGCCCCGCGTTTTTCCGGTCTGGACCAGCGTGAGCACTTCCATCAGTTCGTCCATGGTGCCAAAGCCGCCGGGCAGGATGACGTAGGCGGAGGCGAACTTGACGAACATGACTTTGCGCGCAAAGAAATGATGGAAAGTCTGGCTGATGTCCTGATAGGGATTGGTGTGTTGCTCGTGCGGCAACTGGATGTTCAGGCCGATACTGGACGATTCTCCATAGTAGGCGCCCTTGTTGGCGGCCTCCATGATGCCCGGGCCACCGCCGGAAATGACGCTGAATCCGGCATCGGACAGCTGGCGGGCGATCTCCTCGGCCAGCCGGTAATATGGGTGGTCGGGCGGCGTGCGTGCGCTGCCGAAAATCGACACCGCCGGGCTGATTTCCTTGAGCCGCTCCGTAGCATCGACGAACTCTGCCATAATCTCGAACACGCGCCACGCCTCCTGCGAGGAGCGCTCATTGGCGATCGTATCTGCGTTGCTGATCTTGGGTAGCTTCTCTGATGCGGACATAAGGGAATCCAGAAAAATGAAAACTTTGTTGTTGGTGGACGGTTCTTCCTACCTCTACCGCGCCTTCCATGCCATGCCTGACCTGCGCAACCACGCCAATGAACCAACTGGCGCGATTCAGGGCGTACTCAACATGCTGCGCCGCCTGCACAAGGACTACCCTTCTGATTATAGCGCCTGCGTGTTCGATGCCAAGGGCAAAACCTTCCGCGATGATATTTATCCCGAATACAAAGCCAACCGCGCCAGCATGCCAGACGATTTACGCGCCCAAATAGCGCCTTTGCCTGAAACGCTCAAGGCTATGGGCTGGCCGCTGATTGTGGATAACGGCTTCGAAGCCGACGACGTGATCGGCGCCCTCGCCAGACAGGCCGAGCGCGAATGCATGCTGGTGATTATCTCCACCGGCGACAAGGATATTTCGCAACTGGTGAATGAGCACATTACCGTCGTCAACACCATGCGCGATGCGTTCAGAAAAGTCGATGAGGTCTTGGACCCGGCAGGTGTCGAAAAGAAATTCGGCATACCGCCCGGCCTGATGGTGGATTACCTCGTTTTGATTGGCGACACTTCAGACAATGTGCCGGGCGTTGAGAAAGTCGGCCCCAAAACCGCGGTGAAATGGCTCACGCAATATGGCTCGCTGGAAAACATCATCGCGCATGCCGATGAGATCACGGGCGTGGTGGGCGAGAACCTGCGCAAGGCGTTGCCCTGGCTGTCCACCGCGCGCGAGCTGATTACCATACGCTGCGATGTGGGCATACAGGAGTGCCTCGCTGACCTTGCCCCGCAACCTCAAGATAAAGTCAGACTGGCTGAATTGTTTGACCGCTTTGATTTTAAAACCTGGCGGCGCGAACTGGATTTGCCGGCTGCAACAACGTCCTCATCAGCCTCATCGCAAATCGCAGGGGGGGCGGCAAGTGCCGGCGATTTGTTCTCCGCTGGCGCCGGCACTACCCGCCGTTACGAAACCATCCTGAGCGAAGTCCGGCTGCAAGCCTGGCTGGACAAGATTGCCGCCGCGCCCTTGGTCTGCTTCGATACCGAAACCACCAGCCTCGACCCCATGCGGGCAAAGCTGGTCGGCATGTCGTTCGCGGTGGAAGCCGGCCATGCTGCCTACCTGCCGCTGACGCACGACTACGTAGACGCGCCGGCGCAGCTGGATTTCGCCGCTACGCTGGCGCGGGTCAAGCCGCTGCTGGAAAACCCTTCTATCCGCAAAGTCGGCCAGAACCTCAAGTACGACAAGCACATCCTCGCCAACCACGGCATCGCGCTCAACGGCATCGCCCACGACACCCTGCTGCAATCCTACGTGCTGGAAAGCCACCGCCAGCACAACATGGACGACCTCGCCATGCGCCACTTGGGGATCAAGACTATCACTTTCGAGGAAGTCGCAGGCAAGGGCGCCAAGCAGGTCGGCTTCAACCAGGTTGCCGTGGAACAGGCCGCCGAATACGCCGCCGAGGATGCCGACATCACGCTGCAGCTGCACCAGACGCTATACCCGCAGATCGAACGCGACGCCAAGCTGGCGCACGTCTACCGCGACCTGGAAATGCCGGTGCTGGACATCCTGTTCAAAATCGAGCGCACAGGCGTGCTGATCGACGCCCGCATGCTGCACGCGCAAAGCCACGAACTGGGGCAGAAACTGCTTTTACTGGAACAGCAGGCGCATGAGTTGGCCGGGCAACCGTTCAACCTCGGTTCACCCAAGCAACTGCAGGATATCTTGTTCGGCAAGCTCGGCATCAAGCCGCTGAAGAAAACGCCTTCCGGCGCACCCTCCACCGACGAAGACGTGCTGCAGGAACTGGCGCTGGACCATCCGTTGCCGAAAATTCTGCTGGAATACCGCGGACTGGCCAAGCTCAAGTCTACCTACACCGACAAGCTACCGCGCGCGGTGGATGGCGCCACCGGGCGCGTGCATACCAGCTACAGCCAGGCAGTGGCGGTGACAGGACGCCTGGCCAGCTCCGATCCCAACTTGCAAAATATCCCGGTGCGTACCGCCGAAGGACGCCGCATCCGCGAAGCCTTCATCGCGCCGCCCGGCTGCGTCATCGTTTCCGCCGACTATTCGCAGGTCGAGCTGCGCATCATGGCGCACCTTTCCAGAGATGAAGGCTTGCTCAAGGCCTTCGCCGCCGGCGAGGACATCCACCGCGCCACCGCCGCCGAAATCTTCGGCTGCGAACGCGCCGAAGTCAGCAGCGAGCAGCGCCGCTACGCCAAGGTCATCAACTTTGGCCTGATCTACGGCATGTCTGCCTTTGGGCTGGCCAGCCAGCTTGGCGTGGAGCGCAGCGCGGCGCAGAGCTATATCGACCGCTACTTCGCCCGCTATCCCGGCGTGGCCGATTACATGCAGCGCACGCGCCAGGCCGCGCACATGCAAGGTTATGTGGAAACATTATTCGGAAGAAGATTGTGGGTGCCGGAAATCAACAGCCCGAATGGACAGCGCCGCCAAGGCGCCGAGCGCGCGGCCATCAACGCCCCCATGCAAGGCACCGCTGCCGACCTCATCAAGCTTGCCATGATCGCCGTGGATGACTGGCTCACCGAACAAAAACTTGCCACCCGCATGGTGATGCAAGTGCACGACGAACTGGTACTGGAAGTGCCGGAAACCGAGCTGGAGCGCATCAGGCACGAACTGCCACGCCTGATGGGAGGGGCGGCCAGGCTAGATGTGCCGCTGGAAGTGGAAGTCGGAGTAGGCCGGAACTGGGAAGGTGCGCACTAGACAGCCCGTGCAAACAAAAACGGCCACTCATCGAGCGGCCGTTTTTACATCAGTGCCGCAAATCAGCGCGGCAATGCCGCTGCCTGGCGCGCCATCTCGGTAATCGCGGCCCAGTCACCCTTCTCCATCAGGCTGGCGGGAGTCAGCCAGGTGCCGCCGACCACCGCGACGTTGGGCAGTGCCAGCAGCGTAGGTGCGTTTTCCAGCGTCACGCCACCAGTCGGGCAGAACTTGATGTCGGCGAACGGGCCGGACCAGGCCTTGAGCAGGTTGGGGCCGCCGGCCTGCATGGCGGGGAAGAATTTGAGTTCGGTGTAGCCGTCTTCCTGCGCGGTCATGATTTCGCTGCCGGTGGCGACGCCGGGCAGCAAGGGCAGGCCGATGTCCTGGCAGGCCTTGCCGATGGTGCTGGTATAGCCGGGGCTGACGCCGAACACGGCACCGGCGGCGAGTGCCGCCCTGGCATCGGCCACGCTGCGGATGGTGCCGGCGCCGACCACGGCTTCCGGCACTTCGTTGGCGATTCGCCGCATGCATTCCAGTGCCACGGAAGTGCGCAGGGTGATTTCCAGCATGCGCAGGCCGCCGGCCACCAGCGCCTTGGCCATGGGCACGGCGTGCGCCACGTCGTTGAGTACGATCACCGGGATCACCGGCGCGTCCAGCATGACCTCGAGCGAGGTCAGTTTCTCATTTACAGCCACGTGCAAGCTCCTTCTTCAGCCGTTGTTACATTGTTTCTCATGCCGCCAAACAGCTCTCGTCCCATGCCGATGGAATGTGCTTCGCGCGCGCTATGCGGCATTTTTTCCGGTTGCCGGGCAGCCCAGTCTTCTTCAGAAATCAGCACGTTGAGTTCGCCGGAGCAGGCATTGAGGCGGATTACATCGCCGTCGCGGACCTTGGCCAGCGCCCCGCCCAAGGCGGCTTCCGGCGAGATGTGGATGGCGGCCGGCACCTTGCCGGAAGCGCCGCTCATGCGGCCATCGGTCACCAGCGCTACGTCAAAACCCTTGTTCTGCAGCGCCTTCAGCGGCGGGGTCAGCTTGTGCAGTTCCGGCATGCCGTTGGCGTGCGGACCTTGCCAGCGCACCACGCAGACCACGTCGCAGTCCAGTTCGCCTGCGGCAAAGGCTTTTTGCAAATCTTCCTGCGAATCGAACACACGCGCCGGCGCCTCGATGATGTGGCATTCCTCCGGAACGGCGGAAACCTTGATTACGCTGCGTCCCAGGTTGCCGCGCAATACCTTGATGCCGCCATTGGGGCCGAACGGGGCGGAAGCCGGTCGCAGCACCTCGTCGTCGCCGGAGGTGGCCGCTGTCTGCCAGTGCAGCGCGCCGTCTTGCAGCGCCGGGATGCCGGTGAATTCGCGGATGCCCTGCGGACGTACCGTCAGCACGTCTCCGTGCATCAGGCCGGCATCCAGCAGTTCGCGGATCACGTAGCCGGGGCCGCCCGCTGCCTGGAAAGCGTTGACGTCGGCTTCGCCGTTGGGGTAGACCCTGGCAACCAGCGGCACCACGTCGGACAGGGTACAGAAATCGTTCCAGTCGATGATGATGCCTGCGGCGCGCGCCACGGCCACCCAGTGAATCAGGTGGTTGGTGGAACCACCGGTCGCCATGAGTGCTGCCATGGCGTTGACGATACATCGCTCGTCCACCATGCGTCCGATGGGGGTGAAGGACTTGCCGTTGACAATGTCCAGCACGGTGCGTAGCGCCTCGCGTGTCAGCTCCTCGCGCAACCCGGTTCCGGGGGTGATGAAGGCAGCGCCCGGCACGTGCAGGCCCATCGCTTCCAGCAGCATCTGGTTGCTGTTGGCGGTACCGTAGAAGGTGCAGGTGCCTTGGCCGTGGTAGGCCTTGGATTCGGTTTCCAGCAGTTCCTTGCGGCCGACCTTGCCTTCCGCCGCCAGCACGCGCATGTGCGATTTTTCGCTGTTGGAGAGGCCGGTGGTCATCGGCCCGGCCGGCACGAACACGGTGGGCAGATGGCCGAAATGCAAGGCGCCGATCAGCAGCCCCGGCACGATCTTGTCGCACACGCCCAGCATCAGGGCGGCGTCGAACACGTCATGGCTGAGCCCTACCGCTGTGGACATGGCGATCACATCGCGGCTGAACAGGGACAGCTCCATGCCGGCCATGCCCTGGGTGATGCCGTCGCACATCGCCGGCACGCCGCCCGCTACCTGCACGGTGGCGCCGTGCTTGTGTGCTTCGGCCTTGATGATGTCCGGGAAGTGCTGGTAAGGGGCGTGCGCCGACAGCATGTCGTTGTAGGCGGTGATGACGCCGATGTTGGGTGCGCGTTCGGCCACCACCTTGAATTTGTCGTCAGCAGGCATGGCGGCGAAGGAGTGCGCAACATTGGCACAGCCCATGCGATCTACGCCGCGCGGGCGCTGTGCCATGGCGTCGAGTCGCTGCAGGTAGCTTTGGCGGGTTTCCGCGCTGCGTTCACGGATGCGTTCCGTGACTTTTTCAACGGTAGGATTCAGTTTCATTTCGATGAATTCAACAAGTTAGACCAAACCAGTAATGTAACCCAATTTGGTGCAAAAACCCAATTCTGCCCCGCGGCCGGGTTTGCCGGAACGCGCAAAACAACCTGCAATTTTGCCTTTGCCTGCCGCGGCTTTGCATATAAAATGTGCAGCTTTCCCGCTTGCTCGGTACAAGAAAAATCTTGCAAATCGGCCCCTACCAGTTGAAGAACAACCTGATCGTCGCCCCCATGGCGGGCGTGACGGACCGCCCTTTCCGCCAGTTGTGCAAGCGGCTGGGCGCGGGCATGGCGGTGAGCGAGATGGTGACTTCCAACTCGCTGCTGTATGGCAGCGAGAAGACCCGCCGCCGCGCCAACCACGAGGGCGAAGCCGAGCCGAAGTCGGTGCAGATCGCCGGCGCCGACCCCAGGATGCTGGCTGAAGCCGCGCGCTACAACGTGGACAACGGTGCGCAGATCATCGACATCAACATGGGCTGTCCGGCCAAAAAGATCTGCAATGTCATGGCGGGCTCCGCCCTGTTGCGCGATGAGCCGCTGGTGGCGCGCATCCTCGAAGCAGTGGTCAAATCCGTTCCCGAGGTTCCGGTGACGCTGAAGACCCGCCTGGGCTGGGACCGCGACCACCTTAATGTGCCGCTGGTCGCCCGCATCGCCGAACAGTCCGGGATCCAGGCGCTGGCTATCCACGGCCGCACGCGCTGCCAAGGTTACAGCGGTGACGCCCAATACGATTTGATTGCCGAAGTGAAGCAGGCGATTCGCATCCCGGTGATCGCCAACGGTGACATCACCACTCCGGAAAAAGCCAAGTACGTACTGGACAAGACCGGCGTGGATGGGATCATGATCGGCCGCGCGGCGCAGGGCCGCCCGTGGATTTTCCGCGAAATCGAACATTACCTGAGTACCGGTGCCCATAGGGCGCCGCCGCAAGTGACGGAAATCCACGGCGTGCTGCTTGACCATCTGGATGACCTGTACGGCTTCTATGGCGACCTCACCGGTCTGCGCGTGGCGCGCAAGCACATTTCGTGGTACACCAAGGGCCTGGTTGGCTCCGCCCATTTCCGCCATGCCATGAATCAGCTGCAGACCGTCAAGGAACAGTTGAGCGCGGTCAACGATTTCTTCGGCCATCTGCAGCAGTACGGCCAACACTTGCAATACGACGAACCGGAGGCGCTGGCGGCCTGATGAGCGACAATGATATTTCGTCCTGTGTGCGCGGCGCGCTGGAAATCTACTTCAGGGATCTCGACGGTGAGCCGCCGCATGCGGTATACGACATGCTGCTGGCATGCGTGGAAAAGCCCATGCTGGAATACGTGCTGAACCACGCCAACGGCAACCAGAGCAAAGCCGCCGAAATCCTTGGCCTCAACCGCAATACCCTGCGCAAGAAACTCAAGCAATACAACATGCAGTAGTTTTCTCACTTTTCATTCAACTGACTCACAATGACTACTATCAAACGGGCGCTCATCAGCGTTTCTGACAAAGCCGGCATTCTTGAATTCGCCCAAGTCCTGCGCCAATTCAACGTCGAAATTCTTTCCACTGGCGGCACCGCCAAGTTGTTCCGCGACCACAATATTCCAGTCATTGAAGTCAGTGACTACACCGGTTTCCCGGAAATGCTGGATTGCCGCGTCAAGACACTGCACCCCAAAATCCATGGCGGGATCCTCGGCCGGCGCGACCTGCCGGAACATGTCGGCGCCATGCAGCAGGCAGGCATCCCGGATATCGACATGGTAGTGGTCAACCTCTACCCTTTTGAAGCCACGGTGGCCAAGCCCGGCTGCACGCTGGAAGAGGCCATCGAGAACATCGACATCGGCGGTCCGGCCATGGTGCGGTCCGCCGCCAAGAACTGGAACGATGTGGCAGTGCTGACCGACGCCGCGCAGTATGCCGATGTCGCCGCGGAAATGAAGAGTTCGGGCGGCGCCGTCGGCCAAGCCACCCGCTTTTCCCTGTCGGTCGCCGCCTTCAATCGCATCAGCAATTACGATGCGGCGATCAGCGATTATCTTTCCTCCTTCAATGCCGATGGTTCGCGCAACCCCTTCCCTGCGCAGACCAATGGCCGTTTCGTCAAGGTGCAGGACTTACGCTACGGCGAAAACCCGCACCAGCAAGCCGCGTTCTACCGCGACCTGTACCCCGCGCCCGGTTCGCTGGTGACGGCACAGCAACTGCAAGGCAAGGAACTGTCCTACAACAACATTGCCGATGCCGATGCCGCCTGGGAATGTGTCAAATCCTTCGACAGCACCGCCTGCGTCATCGTCAAACATGCCAACCCGTGCGGCGTGGCGCTGGGCGCAACCGTGCTGGAAGCCTACAGCAAGGCATTCAAGACCGACTCGACCTCGGCGTTCGGCGGCATTATCGCGTTCAACGTGACTGTGGACGGTGCGACGGCAGAAGCAGTTTCCAAGCAATTTGTCGAAGTGCTGATCGCGCCGGACTTCAGCGATGACGCGCTGGCGATTTTCAAGGTGAAAGCCAATGTGCGCGTCCTCAAGATCGCGTTGCCAAAAGGCGGCAACAGCGCGTGGGAAAAAGGCCGCAATTCGCATGATAGCAAGCGTGTCGGCTCCGGGCTGCTGATTCAGACCGCGGACAATCACGAAATCATGCTTGCCGACCTGAAAATCGTTACCCGGAAGCAGCCGACGCCACAACAAATGCAGGATCTGCTGTTCGCCTGGCGCGTGGCCAAGTACGTCAAATCCAACGCCATCGTGTTCTGCGGCGACGGCATGACGCTGGGGGTCGGTGCCGGCCAGATGAGTCGTGTGGACAGCACCCGTATTGCCGCGATCAAGGCGGGTAATGCGGGGTTGCCCCTCACTGGCTCAGCCGTGGCTTCCGATGCTTTCTTCCCGTTCCGCGATGGCGTGGACGTGCTGGCCGAAGCTGGCGCCGCCTGCGTCATCCAGCCCGGCGGCAGCGTGCGTGACGAGGAAGTCATCGCCGCGGCGAACGAACACGGTCTGGCCATGGTGCTGACCGGCGTGCGGCATTTCAGGCATTAACCCGGGAAGGGGGAAGGGGGAAGGGAGAAGGGTGAGCTTCGGCGCTTTTACCTTTCCCCTCTCCCCTTTTGTCCTTCCCTGTTTCAAGGGAAGCATTACATGAAGATCCTTGTCATCGGCAACGGCGGGCGCGAACATGCGCTGGCCTGGAAACTGGCGCAAAGCCCGAGGGCGACGCGTGTCTATGTGGCGCCTGGCAATGCCGGTACCGCACTTGATCCGGACATGGTCAACGTGCCGATTACGGCAATTCCGGAACTGGTCAAGTTTGCGCAGGACGAGCAGATTGCCCTGACCATAGTCGGCCCCGAGGCGCCGCTGTCGCAGGGGGTGGTCAACGCTTTCATTGCCGCCGGACTGAAGATTTTCGGGCCGACCAAGGCTGCCGCGCAACTGGAATCTTCCAAGGATTTTGCCAAGGCATTCATGCAGCGCCACGGTATCCCGACGGCTGCATACGCGACATTCTCCGCTGCCGCTACCGCGCATGACTATGTAAAAGCACAGGGTGCGCCTATCGTCATCAAAGCCGACGGCTTGGCCGCCGGCAAGGGGGTGGTCGTCGCCATGACCGAAGCCGAGGCGCATGACGCGATCGATTTCATGCTTTCTGACAACAAGCTGGGTGATGCCGGCGCCAAAGTCGTGATCGAGGAGTTCCTGCAAGGCGAGGAAGCCAGCTTCATCGTCATGTGTGATGGTGAACACATTCTGCCGCTGGCCACCAGTCAGGACCACAAACGCCTGCTGGACGGCGACCAGGGACCGAACACTG
>DAOMFG010000032.1:0-10957 GCA_035429685.1 Methylophilaceae bacterium
GCGGTGGCCCAGCTCACGCCACTGGGGCTGGGGCAGACCACTTGCGTCGGCATAGGCGGAGACCCGATCAAGGGGCTGAATTTCATCGAGTGCCTGCAACTGTTCCAGGCCGACCCGGAAACCGAGGCCATCATCATGGTAGGCGAGATTGGTGGCAGTGACGAGGAGGCGGCGGCAGAGTACATCCAGTCGCATGTCAGCAAGCCGGTGGCAGCCTATATTGCTGGCCAGACCGCGCCTGCGGGCAAGCGCATGGGGCACGCCGGCGCCATCATTTCCGGAGGCAGCGGCAAGGCCTCCGACAAGATACGCGCGCTGGAAAAGGCCGGCGTCGCAGTGGCCAGCTCTCCGGCCGGATTGGGAGAGGCGGTGCAAGCGGCGATCAAGTCTGGAGGGCGAAAAATATGAAAGCGGCATTGCGTTGCATGACGGCCATTCTGCTTGTATTGCCTTTGCTGGCGTTGGCCGAGGAAACCATCCCTTACCTGCTGACGGCAGCCTCCAAGGGCGACTTGCAGATGGTAAACGCCATGTTGAAAAGCGGGGTGAACCCCAACACCAAGGATGCCGATGGCATTACTGCCTTGATGTACGCCGCGCGCAAGAATAGCGCCCCGGTGGCCAAAGCCCTACTGGACAAGGGTGCCGACGTCAACGCCAAGGACGAGGGTGGTTGGACTGCGTTGATGTTCGCGGCCAGAAAAAACCATGTGGAAACCGTCAAGGTACTGCTGGAAGGCAAGGCGGACATCAGCGTGCGGGACCCCTCCGGCTGGAGCGCGCTCGGCCTGGCGGCGACCTCGGGCTACAGCGAAGTGGTGGGGCTGCTGGTCAAGCATGGCGCTAATGCCAGTGCCAAGAGCGACGACGGCAGGAGCATCCTGATGTACGCCGCCAAGAACGGCGATGTGCCGACGATCAAGATCCTACTGGAAAACGGTGCCGATCTGTCGGCGCGTGACCGTCAGGGTGTGACGGCGGCCATGTACGCCGCCCAGAATGGCAATGTCGATGCCTTGCAGACGCTGCTGGACGGTGGCGCCAAGGTGGATGAGAAGGACAGTTCGCGCTGGACGGCCCTGACCTGGGCAGTCAAGAAAAACCAGTTGGCCGTGGCGCAGTTGCTGGTCGCGAAGGGCGCGGACGTCAATGTCCGGGATATCGAGGACACCCCTCTGCTGAAAAAGGCGGTGGACAGTGGCTCCGTGGAAATGGTCAAGCTGCTGATCGACAACAAGGCCAACGTCAAGGCCAAGGACAAATATGGTCTGACCGCGCTGGTCTACGCCATGAAGGATGGGCAACCGGAAATGGTCAAGCTGATCAAGGCAGCCGGCGGTTCATACTGACCATGATCTCTCGTAGGAGCGCCGCTTCGACGCGATTTTCCGATTCTTGTCGCGCCGAAGGCGGCGCTTCTACCAAGTTTTTGGCATGGAATGGGGTGCCCGTGTGAAACTGGCCATCGCGCAAATCAACAGCTCGGTCGGCGACCTTGACGGCAATGCCGAAAAGATTGCCGAATACGCGCGGCGTGCCAAAGCGGATAGTGCATCGTTGCTGCTGACGCCGGAGCTGGCGCTGGCCGGCTATCCGCCGGAAGACCTGCTGCTGCGGGACGACTTTTACCTCGCCTGCCATCGCGCACTGCAGCGCCTGGCGGCGGCCGCCGACGGCATCACTATTGTGGTGGGGCATCCGGCGGAACGGGGTGGCGAGCACTACAATGCGGCTTCGGTGCTGCGTGATGGCAAGATCGTCGCCACCTATTTCAAGCACAAGCTTCCCAACTACGGCGTGTTCGATGAAGTGCGCTATTTCGTTCCTGGCGATGCACCGCTGGTGTTCGAGCACGAGGGTATCCGCATCGGCCTGCTGATCTGCGCCGACGTCTGGGAGCCCGGCCCGGCGGTGCAGGCGCGCGATGCGGGCGCTCAAATCCTGCTGGCGCTCAACGCCTCGCCTTACCACCTGGAGAAGCAGTCGACGCGCTACGAGGTGTTGCGTGCACGGGTTGCCGAAACCGGACTGCCGGTGGTCTACGCCAATCTGGTCGGTGGCCAGGACGAACTGGTGTTCGACGGCGCCTCTTTCGTGCTGAACGCGGATGGCAGCTTGACGCACCAGTTTGCTGCGTTCGAGGAGGCCTTGCTGATGGTCGAGTTCGAGGCCGCGCATCCGTTGTCGGGCAAAGTGATGGCCGATTCTGGCCTGGAGGCTTCGGTGTATCAGGCACTCTGCCTGGGTGTGCATGACTACATCGTAAAAAACGGCTTTCCGGGGGTGCTGCTGGGATTGTCGGGCGGCATCGATTCGGCACTAGTGTTGGCGATCGCGGTCGATGCGCTGGGGGCGGACAAGGTACGTGCCGTGATGATGCCTTCCCGCTTCACTGCCGACATCAGCCAGACCGATGCTGCGCGAGTGGCCAGAAACCTTGGCGTGGACTATACCGAAATCCCTATCGAGCGGCTGTTCGAGAGTTTTCTGGACGCGCTGGCCGCTGAGTTCAAAGGCCAGATGTTCGATCTTACCGAAGAGAATCTGCAGGCACGGATTCGCGGTACCCTGCTGATGGCGATTTCCAACAAGTTCGGCGCTATCGTGTTGACGACAGGCAACAAGAGCGAGATGAGCGTGGGCTATTCCACGCTTTACGGTGACATGGCCGGCGGCTTTGCAGTGCTGAAGGACGTCCCCAAGACGCTGGTCTATCGTCTGGCGCGCTACCGCAATACCATTTCCCCGGTCATCCCGGAGCGTATCATCACCCGTGCGCCGTCGGCCGAGTTGCGGCCCGACCAGACTGACCAGGATTCGCTGCCGCCTTACGAGACCCTGGACGGCATCATGGAAGCCTATGTCGAGCACGACAAAAGCCCGGTGCAGATCATGGCCATGGGCTATGACCGTGAGGACGTGCGGCGCGTGGTGACGCTGATTGATCGTAACGAGTACAAGCGCCGCCAGTCTCCTGTCGGCGTGCGCATCACTCAGCGCGGGTTTGGCAAGGACAGGCGTTATCCGATAACATCCAAGTATCGTTTTGAATTCTGACCGAGGAAAAACCATGAAAAAGATCGAAGCCATCATCAAGCCGTTCAAACTCGACGAAGTGCGCGAAGCACTGTCGGAAATCGGCGTCAACGGCCTGACCGTGACCGAAGTCAAGGGCTTCGGCCGCCAGAAAGGTCATACCGAGCTTTATCGCGGCGCCGAGTACGTGGTGGACTTCCTGCCCAAGATCAAGCTGGAACTGGTCGTGGCGGAAAACCTGGTGGAGGCCGCCATTGAAGCCATCGTCAAGGCCGCGCACACCGGCAAGATCGGTGATGGCAAGATTTTCGTCAGTTCGGTGGAGCAGGTGATCCGTATCCGTACCGGAGAAACGGGTGAAGCGGCAGTCTGATCCCCGGCCGGCATAAGCGGCAATGGGCTCTATCCCGGCCTGGGTGCAGGCGGCAGGCCTGCTCATCCTGTCGAACGTATTCATGACGTTCGCCTGGTATGCCCATCTCAAAAACCTCAACGACCGGCCCTGGTGGATCGCCGCGCTGGTGAGCTGGGGCATCGCCCTGTTCGAGTACCAGTTCCAGGTGCCGGGCAATCGCATCGGCTATACGGAACTGTCGCTCGCACAGCTCAAGATCATGCAGGAAGTGATCGCATTGGCGGTGTTCGTTCCTTTTGCCGTGCTCTACATGCAGCAGCCGCTCAAGCTCGATTATTTATGGGCGGGGCTGTGCCTGATGGGGGCGATTTACTTCATCTTCCGCGCGGGGTGAAGGTCCCGCCCTGCCGATGCCGGAATATCCTCATAATATGGAATGCCGGTGTGCGTAGAACGTGACCGGCGCCGACTCGATCAGTATCTTGCCCTGCTTGTCGAGGATGGCGGCTTGCAGCGTGTGCGCGGTGTTGTCGGTCGCGCTGGCTGCCCAGTCCGCTGAGCTGATGCTGATGTCGGGGGCGCTGAATTGTTGCGGTACCAGCGTTCCGTCTAGTTTCAGCTGGATGAAGTCGCCCTGGTTGGTTCGCAAATCAGGGTCAATTTTCAGCGTCACATCGAACGCGCCGGTGTTGGTGTAGATCGAATCCTGATCGCCAGGGGAAGCTATTGCAAGCGAACTGTAAACAGGTGTCGCATCGGCATCGATGCTCGCTTTCTTGCCAGCGCCGGAAACTGGCGCTGCTTGCGCAGGTGGCGGAGGTAGCAGATCAGTCTGAATCACGTTGGGCTGCGGCAGTTCGATCGCCTTGGCACCGGGGGAAGGCTTGTCTGAAAATACGGTATTCCCTTGCGCGTCCCTGGATTCGTAAACGGTGGTCTGTGCCGCAGTGGTTGTGGCGTGCGCCGTGACCAGAACTAGGGCGAGTAATTGCGCTTTCATCCTGCATTCTCCATGATCAGTGCATGCGTGCTGTTGACACGCATGCAGTCTAGCATGGTGTCGAGCAGCCAGAAATATCCGAGCTAGAAGCCAAGACCGCGAGCGGTCTGGTAAAAGATGAAGCTGACGCTCCATGCCAGCAGCAGCGACCACCCGATCGAAAGCCACATGAAGCCATTGCTTCTGGACTCGCTGCGCAGGGTGGCGATGGTGGACAGGCAGGGCGTGTAGATGAGCGTGAACAGCATGAAGCTCATGGCTTGTACCCAGTCCAGTTTCTGCGCCACGACCTGTATCAGGGCATCGCCCTGCAGGCCGTAGATCACGGCAAGCGAGCCGATGACGATTTCCTTGGCGACAAAGCCGAAAATGAGTGCGATGGCAAGTTGACCGTCAATGCCGATGGGATTGAGTGCCGGCGCCAGAGCGTTGCCGATCATGCCGGCGAAAGTGTAGGCGCTGGCGGGGGGTACGTCGCTGGGGTAGTGGGTCAGCGCCCATACCAGCACCACGCCGATGATGATGAACTTGCTTGCCCGCCTCAGGAACTGACTGGTCTCGTGCCAGCCGCGCATCAGAATCTGGTGGGAGGTCGGCAGGCGGTAGGGCGGCAATTCCAGGATGAACGGCTCGCTATTGGTGAAGCGCCCCTTGAATAGCAGGGCGCTGGCAAAGGTGGCGGCAAAACTGGTGAGGTAGAGCGCGAACAATACCAGTGGCGCCTGCTGCGGGGTAAACAGGGCGGCGGTCATGAACACGAACACCTGTAGCCGTGCCGAGCACAGCGAGAAGGGAATCACCAGCATGGTGAGCAGACGCAAGGGACGCGAACGCATGACGCGCGTACCCATCAGCGCCGGCACGTTGCAGCCGAAGCCCATCAGCAGCATGACGAAGCTGCGCCCGTCCAGGCCCATTTTCGCCATCATCGCGTCCATCAGGAAGGCGGCGCGCGAGAGGTAGCCGCTGTCTTCCACCAGCGTCATGACCAGGAAGAACAGAATGATGATGGGAAGGAATGCCGCTACCGTGCCGACGCCGTTGTAGATGCCGTCCAGCAGCAGGCCGTGCAGCCAGGTCGGGGCGCCGGCCAGCAGCGGCTCCAGCACGCCGCCGCGGAAATAGCCGAGCAGCCAGGCGACGCCGTCCTGCAATGGCTTGCCGGCGGTGAAGATGAACTGGAATAGCAGATAAAGTGCGCCAAAAAACAGCGGCAGCCCCAGCCAGGGGTGTAGCAGCACGTGGTCCAGGCGCGTCGTGGTCTGGTCGGTGAACTGCGTCGGCAGTTGTACGGCATGCTGCAGGATGGCGTTCATTTCCTGCTCGATGCGGTCGTCCGGTTGCAGTTGCTCGCGCAAGGCATCCGGCATGGGGGCGGGCTTGGCCTCCAGGGTTTGCGCGGCGAGTGCCAGCGCCTGCGGGCAGCCGTCGCCGTATTTGGCGCTGAGCAGCGCCACCGGCAGTTGCAGATGCTGCTGCATCAGCGCCAGGTCAACACTGATACCGCCGCGTTTGGCTTCGTCCGCCATGTTGAGCAACACCAGCGTGGGCAGGCCGAGGCCGCGTAGCTGCAATGCAAGCGAGAGTTGGCGATCAATCTGGCAGGTGTTGAGCACGACCAGTACCAGATCGACATGGTTGTTTTCGAGAAAGTGGCGCACCACCTGTTCGTCGTCGGAAAAGCCGTGCAGGTCGTAAATCCCGGGCAGGTCCACCAGCTCGGCGATGTGGCCGCCGAGCAGGATTTTTGCGCTCATCAGATCTACCGTGATGCCCGGCCAGTTGCCGACGCGCGCCGAGGCGCCGGAAAGCCGGTTGAACAGGGTGGACTTGCCCGTGTTGGGCATGCCCAGCAGGGCGATACGTTTCATATCTGGATACGGTGGGCTTCGGACTGGCGCAGGATGATGTCGGTGCTGCCGATGCGTACGTGCAGTGGGCCGGAAAAACAGGCGCGGCGTACCAGTTCGATGCGCTTGCCGATGCGGAAACCAAGGGCGGTAAGACGGTGGTGCAGCCCTTCTTCGGCATGGATAGCGCGGATCACGGCATGCTGACCGGGTTGCAGGCTGGCGAGACTAGAGGGCTGCTTCATGAGTGACCGGCTTTTCAAATGATAACGGTTCTTATTATTACACAAGCATGTTCTGTTGTAAGTAAAAAAGCCTGTATCGGGTTTGATACAGGCTTTTTAGTTAGTGTTGCCCGGCTGATGGGCTGGAAATAAATTATTTGGTGCTGCTGTTATCCACGATTTTGGCCTTGGCGCGAAGGTCGGAGACCATTTTCTCTATCTGACGCTGCTGCAGCTCCTTCTGGATGCCATCTTTGACCTTTTCATAAGCGGGAGGCTGCGTGTTGCGGACATCGACCAGCTTGATGACATGCCAGCCATACTGGGTTTGTACTGGAGTCTTGGTGTACTCGCCTTTTTTCATGCCAACCACTGCGTCACTAAAAGGCTTGACCATGCGTGCCGGAGAAAACCAGTCCAATTCGCCGCCCTTGTCCTTGGAGCCAGGATCCTGTGATTTTTCCCTGGCCAGTTTGGCAAAATCGGCACCCTTGGCTAACTGGGCGATAATGTCCTTGGCCTCCTGCTCGGTCTTGACCAGGATGTGGCGGGCGTTGTATTCCTTGTCGCCCAATTGCTGTTTGAACTTGTCGTATTCGGCCTTGATGTCGGCTTCGCTGATGGGGTTCTTTTTGATGAAGTCCTGCAGATAGGTATTGATCAGCAGTTCGCGGTTGGCCAGTTCCTGTCTGGCCAGATAATCCGCCTGCTTGTCCAGCCCGGCTTTCTGCGCCTCCTGGATCACCACCTCCTGGGTGACCAAGCGGTTGAGTACCAGCGACTTGGATTGGTCATCGATTTTCTGCCCTTGCGCCGCGGCGTCCTTCAGGACGAAGTCCACCAGGGATTGCTTGATCGGCTTGCCATTGACGGTTGCTGGATCGGCGGCATGCACGGCTGGGGCAAGCAGGCCGGTTAAGGCAAGGGCGACGAGGATGCGTTTGGTCATGGTACGGTTTTCCTTGTAAGGGCTGCAGTGAAAGTCAAATTTCGTCCGGAGTCAGGGCGCGTATGCTCAAGGCATGGATGCGGGACGGGATGAGGTCGTTAAGTGCTTGATAAACAATGCGATGCCGCATTATCTGCGATTTCTGAAGAAAATGCGAGCTGACGATGGTGATATTGAAATGCCCGCCGCCCTGGTTGCCTGCATGGCCTGCGTGCCTTGCGCTGTCATCCTCGATCTCGAGTTGCAGTGGCTCGAGGATGGCCAGTCGCTCCCGTATTTCGTCCGGCAGCGCCATCAGGCCGGCAGTGTCTTGCGGAACGGCTTCACCGTGACCTTGGCATACACGCCGCCGGCGACGAAGGGGTCGGCTTCGGCCCAGGCTTGCGCGTCTTCCAGCGAGGAAAATTCGGCGACGATCAGGCTGCCGCTGAAGCCAGCCGGGCCGGGGTCGACGCTGTCGATGGCAGGGAAGGGGCCGGCCAGCAGTAGGCGCCCTTCCTGCTGCAACTGCTGGAGGCGCTCCAGATGTGGTGGGCGATTGGCCAAGCGTTTTTCCAGACTGTTGGGCGCATCTTCGGCAATGATGGCATAAAGCATTATTCCTGATCCTTTACGTATTTTCCCAGCAGCAGGCTTTGCATCACTACGAACACCAGCATCAGCGCCGTGGTGCCGAACAGCTTGAAGTTCACCCAGGTATCGGTGGCGAAGTTGAACGCGATGTACAGGTTCAGCAGGCCGAGCACGGCGAAGAAAGCTGCCCAGGCGTGGTTGAGGGTGCGCCACACCGCTTGCGGCAGGCTGATCTGCTGTTCCATCACCGAGCGGATCAGGTTCTTGTTCCAGAACAGTTCAGCGGAAAAAAGTACTACGGCAAACAGCCAGTACAGCACAGTAGGCTTCCACTTGATGAAGGTCTCGTCGTGCAGCAGCAGGGTCGCGCCGCCGAATACGACGATAATCACCCCGCTGGCGATCAGCATGCCATCGACCTTGCCATGGCGGTACTTGACCCAGCCGATCTGCGCCAGCGTGGCGGCAATGGCGGTGGCGGTGGCGGCGAAGATGCCTACGCTCTTGAACACGACGAAGAACAGGATGATCGGGAATAGATCGAAGAGGAATTTCATGTGGGGTGGAATCGCTAAAATGCCGCAAAAGTTTCGGTAAGGCGGCTATTTTGCTATGATTTGGCCTACCTCACAAGATAAGTTCCATGGCATCTCCAATCGACCTGCACAGCCACTCCGTCGTCTCCGACGGGACACTCACGCCTTCTGAACTCGTCGAACACGCTGCCGCGCGCGGCGTGCGCGTGCTGGCGCTGACCGACCATGACGATGTGGCCGGACTGGAAGAGGCTGCCGAAGCCGCTGTACGGCATGGTATCGCGCTGGTTAACGGTGTGGAAATTTCCGTGACCTGGAACGGGCGTACTGTGCACGTGGTCGGCCTGAAAATTTCTCCCACCCATATTCCGCTGCTACAAGGCCTGGCGACGATCCGGCAGGGGCGCTACCAGCGCGCCGAGGGCATGGCCGCCAGCCTGGAGCAGGCCGGTATCCACGGCAGCCTGGATGGCGCCCACGCTTACGCCACCTGTGGCATCATCAGCCGTACCCACTTCGCGCGTTTCCTGGTACAGCAGGGCTATGCCAAGGATGTCTCTGCCGTGTTCAAGAAATACCTGGTCAAGGGCAAGCCCGGCTACCAGGAGCATCGCTGGGCGGCACTGGAAGATGCGGTGGGCTGGATCACCGGCAGCGGCGGCATCGCGGTGCTGGCGCATCCCGGGCGCTATGACCTGGGCCGCGTCAACATGCTCAAGCTGCTGGCCGAATTCCGTGAACTGGGCGGAACCGGCGTGGAAGTGGTGACCGGCAGTCATACGCCAGAGCAGTACCATCACTTCGCTCGCTTGAGCCACCAGTTCGGCCTGCTGGCGTCGCTGGGCTCGGATTACCATGGCCCCGGCCAGACCTACACCGATATGGGCCGGCTGCCTGACTTGCCCGCCAACTGTACGCCGGTGTGGCACGACTGGCCGGAAATGCGACTGGCAGCCTGACATCATGGCACAGTATTTTTCCATCCACCCGGACAATCCGCAGCCGCGCCTGGTTCATCAGGCGGCCGAGATCATACGCAACGGTGGCGTGGTGGCCTATCCCACCGATTCCTGCTACGCACTGGGTTGTCATCTCGGTGACAAGGAGGCGCAGGAGCGCATCCGCGCCATCCGCGGCGTAGACGAGCACCACCATTTCACCCTGGTGTGCCGCAACCTGGCCGAGATTGCCACTTATGCCAAGGTGGACAACAGCCGGTTCCGCCTGCTCAAGGCCAATACGCCCGGCAGCTACACTTTCATCCTGCAAGCCAGCCGCGAAGTGCCGCGCCGCCTGCAGCATCCCAGGCGCAGCACCATCGGCCTGCGCGTGCCGGATCATGCCGTCACGCTGGCGTTGCTGGAAGATCTGAACGAGCCGCTGCTCAGCATGACCCTGACGCTGCCCGGCTGGGATGCTCCGCGCGAGGCGTGGGAAATCCGCGAGGAGTTGGAAAGCCGGGTAGACCTGGTGATTGACGCCGGCGCCTGCTCGCACGAAATGACCACAGTAATTGACCTGACCGGTGCCGAGCCAGTATTGGTGCGGCGCGGTAGGGGCGATCCCGCCCCGTTTGGACTGGAATGATATGGAACTCTCCCTGATACAAAAAATTACGGTGTATGCTTTGCCGGTGATCTTTGCTATCACTGTGCACGAAGCGGCGCATGGTTACGTGGCACGCTATTTCGGCGATATGACGGCGGCGGCGGCGGGGCGCATCAGCTTCAATCCTCTGCGCCACATCGATCCCATCGGTACCGTGCTGGTGCCGCTGCTGACCATGATGGCGGGCGGCATTCTTTTTGGCTGGGCCAAGCCGGTGCCAGTCGATTTCGGCCGCCTGCGCAATCCCAAGCGTGACATGCTGTGGGTGGCCGCGGCCGGACCTGCCTCCAACCTGGTCATGGCGATATTGTGGGCGCTGGCGCTCAAGCTGGCCCCGGCGTTTTCCGAGGCCATTGCAACGCCATTGGTTCTGATGGCGCAGGCCGGCATCATGATCAACGTGGTGCTGATGGTGCTCAACCTGTTTCCGCTACCGCCCCTGGACGGCGGGCGCATCGCGGTCAGTCTGCTGCCGCAGCCCTACGCGTGGAAGTTTTCACAGATCGAGCGCTACGGTTTCATTATCCTGATTGTGCTGCTGTTTACCGGTATTTTCGGTAAAATTATATGGCCGTTCATTTATGCGGTGATCGGTCTGTTATCCGTGTTATTCAATTTCTAAGGGATTCCGTTTCATGGCGGTTGAACGCGTTCTTTCGGGCATGAGGCCCACCGGCAGCCTGCACTTGGGGCATTACCACGGCGTGCTGAAAAACTGGCTCAAGTTGCAGCATGAGCACGAGTGCTTCTTCTTCGTCGCCGACTGGCATGCGCTCACCACTCATTACGACACGCCGCAGATCATCGAGGAAAGCGTGGGGGAAAT
>DAOMFG010000033.1:0-10941 GCA_035429685.1 Methylophilaceae bacterium
TCGAGCGCACGCGCTGGATCAAGCAGCAGTTCAAGTCGTACCAGCAATACTGGCCGCTGACAGATCGTACTTTGGTGATGATCTTCGAGAAGGCCAGCACGCGCACCCGCCTGTCGTTCGAGGCCGGAATCCAGCAGCTGGGCGGCTCGGCCATCTACCTCAACACGCGCGATTCGCAACTCGGGCGCGGCGAACCGGTGGAGGACGCGGCCCAGGTGATTTCGCGCATGTCGGACATCGTCATGATCCGCACCTTCGAGCAGGAGATCATCGAGCGCTTTGCCTCGCATTCGCGCGTGCCGGTGATCAACGGCCTGACCAACGAATACCACCCGTGCCAGATCCTGGCGGATATCTTCACCTACATCGAGCATCGCGGCCCGATTCAGGGCAAGACGGTGGCCTGGATCGGCGATTCCAATAACGTCTGCAACACCTGGCTGCAGGCGGCGGAGGTGCTGGATTTCAACGTGCACGTTTCCACGCCGCCGGGCTACGAGGTGGAAGCGGAACGCGCCGGACTGTACGGCCACGACCATTACGAGGAGTTTGCCGATCCCATGGAAGCCGCGCAAGGCGCCGATCTGGTGACCACCGACGTGTGGACCTCGATGGGCTTCGAGGCGGAAAACGAAGAGCGCCTGCGCGACTTCGCTGACTGGCAGGTCGATGCCGACATGATGCGCGTGGCAGCCAAGGATGCCGTGTTCATGCATTGCCTGCCGGCGCACCGCGGCGAGGAAGTCGCGGCGGAAGTCATCGACGGGCCGCAGAGCGTGGTGTGGGATGAAGCAGAGAACCGCCTGCACGTGCAGAAGGCGTTGATGGAATATTTATTGTTAGGAAAAGTGAGTCAATGAGCCAAATCAACAAAGTCGTGCTCGCCTACTCCGGCGGGCTGGATACCTCGGTTATCCTCAAGTGGTTGCAGGATACCTACCAGTGCGAGGTGGTGACCTTTACCGCCGACATCGGCCAGGGTGAAGAACTGGAACCGGCGCGTGCCAAGGCGTTGAAATTCGGCATCAAGCCGGAGCAGATCTACATCGACGACCTGCGCGAAGAGTTCGTGCGCGATTTCGTGTTCCCGATGTTCCGCGCCAACACGGTGTATGAAGGCGAATACCTGCTCGGCACCTCCATCGCCCGTCCGCTGATCGCCAAGCGCCTCATCGAAATCGCCCGCGAAACCAGTGCCGACGCCATTTCTCACGGCGCCACCGGCAAGGGCAACGACCAGGTGCGCTTCGAGCTCGGCGCTTATGCGCTCAACCCTAATATCAAGGTCATCGCGCCGTGGCGCGAATGGGATCTGCTGAGCCGCGAAAAGCTGATGGCCTATGCCGAAACCCACGGCATCCCGGTTGACATGAAGCATAAGCAGGGCGGTTCGCCGTATTCCATGGATGCCAACCTGCTGCACATCTCCTACGAGGGCCGCCATCTGGAAGACCCGGCGGCGGAGGCCGAAGAATCCATGTGGCGCTGGACGGTCAGCCCGGAAAAAGCGCCGGACGCCGCCGAATACCTCGATATCGAATACGTCAACGGCGACCCGGTTGCGCTGAACGGCAAGAAGCTGGCCCCGCACGCACTGCTGGCCGAGCTCAACCGCCTGGGCGGCAAGCACGGCATCGGCCGCCTCGACCTGGTGGAAAACCGTTACGTCGGCATGAAGTCGCGCGGCTGTTACGAAACTCCCGGCGGCACCATCATGCTCAAGGCGCACCGCGCCATCGAGTCGCTGACCCTGGACCGTGAAGTCGCGCACTTGAAAGATGATTTAATGCCGCGCTACGCCAGCCTGATCTATAACGGCTACTGGTGGAGCCCGGAACGCGTTGCGCTGCAAACCCTGATCGACCACACGCAGAAGAGCGTCAACGGCTTCGTGCGGGTCAAGCTATACAAGGGCAACGTGATCGTGGTCGGCCGCGACAGCAAGACCGATTCGCTGGTCGAGCCGACCATCGCCACCTTCGAGGACGATGCCGGCGCCTACGACCAGAAGGATGCGGGCGGCTTCATCAAGCTGAATGCACTGCGCATGCGTATTGCCGCCAACTTGCGCAACCGCAAAAAGTAATGGCGCGGGTTATTGCCTATGACTCCACCCTGCGCGACGGCGCGCAGGCACAGGGCGTTTCCTTCTCGGTGGAAGACAAGCTCAAGATCGTTGAGCGGCTGGACGGTCTTGGCATCGCCTACATCGAGGCCGGCAATCCGGGTTCCAACCCCAAGGACCTGGAGTTCTTCTCGCGGGTGGCCGGACTCAAGCTGAAACACGCCAGGATCATCGCTTTCGGCAGCACACGCAAGGTCGGCATCGCCGCCGAGGAAGACAAGAACCTGCAATCGCTGCTGCACGCCAATACCAGCGCAGTGGCCATTTTCGGCAAGAGCTGGGATTACCAGGTCACCGGCATCCTGCGCACCACGCTGGAAGAAAACCTGCGCATGATCGCCGATACCATCACTTTCCTGAAAGGGCAGGGCAAGGAAGTGGTGTTCGACGCCGAGCACTTCTTCGACGGCTACAAGGCCAACGCCGATTACGCCATGCAAAGCCTGCAGGCGGCGGCAGATGCCGGCGCCGATGTGCTGTGCCTGTGCGATACCAACGGCGGCACTTTCCCTGACCAGATTCACGCCATCACCAGAGCGGTGGTTGAACGCTTTAGCGTACAAGTCGGCATCCATTGCCATAACGACTGCGAAATGGCCGTGGCCAATTCCGTGGCGGCGGTGCAGGCTGGCGCGGTGCAGGTGCAGGGCACCATCAACGGCATCGGCGAGCGCTGTGGCAACGCCAACCTGTGTTCGATTATTCCCAGCCTGCAACTCAAGCTGGGCCTTGACTGCATCCCGGCGCAGAACATGGCGCACCTAACTTCGGTGGCGCGCTTTGTCAGCGAAGTTGCCAACGTCACCTTAAACGACAAGGCGCCCTATGTCGGCAACGACGCCTTCTCGCACAAGGGCGGCATGCACATCGACGCGGTGAGCAAAAACCCGATCTCCTACGAACACATCAACCCGGAGCAGGTCGGCAACGTGCGCCACATCCTGGTGTCGGAAGTCGCCGGGCGCAGTGCACTGCTGGCCAAGATCAACGCGGTGGACGCCTCGCTTAGCAAGGATTCGCCGGACACCAAGCGCATCCTCGACCACCTCAAGGCGCTGGAGCACGAAGGTTACCAGTTCGAGAGCGCCGAAAGCTCGTTCGAACTGCTGGTGTACAAACTGCTCGGCAAGTACCAGCCGTTCTTTGAGCTGAAGGAATACACCGTCGTCATCCACGAACCGGCCGTCAACGGCATCAACTCCACCGCCACCATCAGGATCGTGGTGGACGGGCAGGAAGAAAACACCATCGCTGACGGCGACGGCCCGGTCAACGCGCTGGACAAGGCCATGCGCCGCGCGCTGGAACGCTTTTACCCGGCGATCAGGGAAGTCAAACTCACCGACTACAAGGTGCGCGTACTCGATTCCGACAAAGCCTCCGCCGCCAAGGTGCGCGTACTGATCGAATCTGCCGACCACATCGAAAGCTGGACGACCATCGGCGTTTCGACTGACATCATCGACGCCTCATGGCGCGCGCTGATTGATTCCATCGAATACAAGCTGATGCGAGACCAGGAACGGGCATCTAGTCAGCCGGTGTCAGCAGCACCAGCTTGATCTGTTCCTGATCCACTGGACGCAAGGTTACTTGCTGATAGCTGATGAGTCCCTGCTGTGGATGGTTGAATTCCCGTTGCCCGCCCTGGCGCTCCAGCACGTCGTGCTGTTTCCAGTAACGTTCGAAATCCGGGCTGGCTTGCGATAGCTCGTTGACCAGCCGCTGCAGCGCCGGCTCTTCCAGCCTGCCCCGGCAATCGGCGCGGAACTCCGCCACCAGTCTTCTTGCCCGCACTTCCCAATTCACTACGAACTGGCGCGCGTCGGGGTGCTGGAACACGTAGCGTAGCAGGTTGGGGGCGGGAGCCTCTGTGGTTTTCTGGTCCAGCCAGCCGGCAAACAGCTCGGCGGCGGGCGGGTTCCATGCCAGCAAGTCCCAGGTGCGACCCATGATGTAGGCGGGGATGGCGATGCTGGAGAGCATGCCGACCAGCACTTGGGGCGCGCTGTCTTCTTCGGTTTCGCTGCTGCGCGGGTCGCGGCGGTCGGCCATGTCGAACAGGTAGCCGCGTTCCGGGCGCGAGAGCTTTAATGCCTGCGCCAGCCGGTCGAGCGCTTCTGCCGAGACGTTGACCTCGCGCCCCTGTTCGATCCAGGTGTACCAGGTGGCGCTGATGCCGGCCAACTGGGCGACTTCCTCACGCCGCAGGCCCGCCGTGCGGCGGCGATTTCCCGAAGGAAAGCCGAATTCCTCCGGCGAGCCGCGTTGCCGCATCGCCTGCAGAAACTCGCCTAATTCCTTGCGTCTGGTATCCATTCCAACTCCTAAAGTGTTACCTACAGTACTAGTATAACTACTATTCTTGTAACGGTATGAGAAAGTGTTTATTCTTCGCCCACATTCAATCTTTAGCGTATTTTTTCAAGGAGCTGTTATGGCTGGAAAAACCCTCTACGACAAGTTATGGGAATCGCATGTGGTCCGCGAGGAAGCGGACGGTACTTGCCTGCTCTATATCGATCGCCATCTGGTGCACGAGGTGACCAGCCCGCAGGCTTTTGAAGGTATGCGACTGGCCGGCCGCAAGCCCTGGCGCAATACTTCCATCGTGGCCAACCCCGACCACAACACGCCGACCGACCATTGGGAGCGCGGCATCGAAGATCCGGTTTCCCGCCTGCAGGTGGAAACCCTGGACCAGAACATCAAGGATTTCGGCGCGCTGGTGTATTTCCCGTTCAAGCATGCCAACCAGGGCATCATCCACGTCATCGGCCCGGAAAACGGCACCACGCTGCCCGGCATGACGGTGGTGTGCGGCGACAGCCACACCTCCACCCACGGCGCTTTCGGCGCGCTGGCGCACGGCATCGGCACCTCGGAAGTGGAGCATGTGATGGCGACGCAAACCCTGATCGCCAAGAAGTCGAAGCGCATGCTGGTCAAGGTGGATGGCAAGCTCGGCAAGGGCGTGACTGCCAAGGACGTGGCGCTGGCGGTGATCGGCCGGATCGGAACGGCGGGCGGCACCGGCTACGCCATCGAGTTCGGCGGTGAAGTGATTCGCGCGCTTTCCATGGAGGGCCGCATGACCATCTGCAACATGGCGATCGAAGCGGGCGCCCGCGCCGGCATCATCGCCCCGGACGAGAAGACTTCTGCCTACCTCAAGGGCCGTCTGCACGCGCCCAAGGGGGCGGACTGGGACAAGGCCGTGGCCTACTGGAGCACGCTGCATTCGGATCCCGACGCGCAATTCGACGCGGTGGTGGAACTTGCTGGCTCCGACATCGAGCCGCAGGTGACGTGGGGCACTTCGCCCGAGCAGGTGCTGCCCATCGGTTCGCGCGTGCCCGACCCGGCCAGGGAAAGCGACGCCACCAGGCGCACCAGCATCGAGAACGCGCTCAAGTATATGGGCCTGACAGCCAATACGCCGATTGAACAAATCCAGATCGACAAGGTATTCATCGGCTCCTGCACCAACTCGCGCATCGAAGACCTGCGCGCCGCCGCGGCTGTGGCGAAGGGCAAGAAGGTCGCGGGCAACGTCAAGCTGGCGATGGTGGTGCCGGGTTCCGGCGTGGTCAAGCGCCAGGCCGAGGAAGAGGGCCTGGACAGGATTTTCACCGAGGCGGGCTTCGAGTGGCGCGAGCCGGGATGTTCCATGTGTCTGGCGATGAACGCTGACCGTCTGAGCCCGGGCGAGCGCTGCGCCTCGACCTCCAACCGCAACTTCGAAGGCCGTCAGGGGCCGGGTGGGCGCACCCACCTCGTGAGCCCGGAAATGGCCGCCGCCGCGGCGATTGCCGGCCATTTCGTCGACGTGCGCAACCAGATTTAAGGAGCAGCCATGAAAGCATTTACCCAATTAAACGGTTTGGTATGTCCGCTCGACCGCGCCAACGTGGATACCGACGCGATCATCCCCAAGCAGTTCCTGAAATCCATCAAGCGTTCGGGCTTCGGCCCCTACCTGTTCGACGAGTGGCGCTACACCAACTACGGCGAGCCGGGCATGGATTGCAGCATGCGGCCGCTCAACAAGGACTTCGTGCTCAACCAGCCGCGCTACCAGGGTGCACAGGTGCTGCTGGCGCGCGACAACTTCGGCTGCGGCTCTTCGCGTGAACACGCGCCGTGGGCGATCGAGGATTTCGGTTTCCGCGTCATCATCGCGCCGTCGTTCGCCGATATTTTCTTCAGCAACTGCTACAAGAACGGCATCCTGCCCATCGTGGCGCCTGCTGAAATCGTGGATCATCTGTTCAAGGAATGCGAGGCCACCGAAGGCTACAAGCTGAACGTGGACCTGCCGTCGCAGACCGTGACGTTGCCATCCGGCAAGTCGTTCAGCTTCGACATCACGCCGCACCGCAAGCATTGCCTGCTCAACGGCCTCGACGAGATCGGCCTGACGCTGCAACACGCGGACGATATCCGTGCTTTTGAAACCAGACACAAAGCCGCGCAGCCCTGGCTTTTCGCTTAACTTTTAGATAAAGGAAGTCAACATGAAAGTCGCAGTTCTCGCCGGTGACGGCATCGGCCCGGAAATCGTCGCGCAAGCCATGCGCGTGCTGGAAGTACTGAACAAGGAAGGTCTCGGCATGGAGTTCGTCGAGGCGCCGCTTGGCGGCCAGGCCTATGACGCCTACGGCGCGCCCTATCCGGAATTTACCCAGAAGGTTTGCCGTGACGCGGACGCCGTGCTGCTGGGCGCCGTCGGCGGCCCGCAATACGACACGCTGGATCGTCCGCTGCGCCCCGAGCGCGGCCTGCTGGCCATCCGCAAGGATCTCGGCCTGTTTGCCAACCTGCGGCCTGCCGTGCTCTACCCGGAACTGGCCAACGCATCCACCCTCAAGCCGGAAGTGGTGGCGGGGCTGGATATCATGATCGTGCGCGAACTGACCGGCGACATCTATTTCGGCCAGCCGCGCGGCATGCGCACCAACGACAAGGGCGAGCGCGAAGGCTTCAACACCATGATCTACAGCGAATCCGAAGTGCGCCGCATCGCGCATGTCGCGTTCGGCATCGCCATGAAGCGCAAGAAGAAACTTTGCTCCGTGGACAAGGCCAACGTGCTGGAAACCACCGAATTCTGGAAGGAAATCGTCATCGACGTTGCCAAGGAATACCCGGAAGTCGAGCTGACGCACATGTACGTGGACAACGCCGCCATGCAGCTGATCCGCAACCCGAAGCAGTTCGACGTCATCGTCACCGGCAACATCTTCGGTGACATCCTGTCCGACGAGGCATCCATGCTTACCGGTTCCATCGGCATGCTGGCATCGGCCTCGCTGAACGAAAGCAAGAAGGGCCTGTATGAACCCTCGCACGGCTCCGCACCGGACATCGCCGGCAAGAACCTGGCTAACCCGATTGCGACGATTCTTTCTGCCGCGATGATGCTGCGCTATACCTTCGATAACGAGGCGGCGGCAGCGCGCATCGAGAATGCCGTGAAGAAGGTGCTGGCCGCGGGCTACCGTACTGGCGACATCTACGAGGCTGGAATGAAAAAAGTATCGTGCTCGGAGATGGGCGATCAAATCGTCGCCGCGATGTAAATTCTCGCGTTCCCAAGGCCAGCAAAAGGGCTTCCCGCGTTGCCGGGAGGCCCTTTTCTCTGGGATAATCCAGACTTGAACAATAAACTGTATGGGGATCATTATGGCTCAGTTCGACAATGTCAGCGTCAAAAAGAAAGCCAACGTCTATTTTGATGGCAAGTGTGTCAGCCACACCATTCTGATGCCCAATGGGACGCGCTGCACGGTAGGTGTCATTTTTCCCAGCAGACTCACCTTCAATACCGGCTCGCCGGAGCTGATGGAAATCAATTCCGGCATTTGTAAAGTGCGCCTCAAGGATGAAGACGCATGGCATACCTACCAGACGGGGGACAAGTTTGCCGTGCCGGGCAACTCCAGTTTCGATATTGAAACGGTTGAAACCCTGGACTACGTCTGCCACTTTGAGTAACTTTTAGTCATGGGAATCAAGTGCTAGATTTTTCTCTGTGGACTCCAGTGTTCCCTGTAGTTAAAGATTTCAGGAGTTAAAAATGCCTTCTTTTGACATCACTTCCGAAGCCGATATGGTTGCGCTAAAGAACGCGATTGATGTCTCGGCCCGGCAAATCACCAACCGCTACGATTTCAAGGGGACTTCGGCCAACGTCGAATTGAATGAAAAGGATAAGTTGATTACGCTTTACGGCGATTCCGATTTTCAGCTCGACCAGATCAAGGACATCCTGTTCCCAGCGCTGGAAAAGAAGGAGCCTGACAGCAGCAAGCGACTCGACCAGCAGGACGTGCAGAAGGTGTCCGGCAACAAGGTCAAGCAATTGATGAACATCAAGGATGGCATCGACAGCGACCTGGCCAAGCGGATCGTGAAAATCATCAAGGACTCCGGCCTCAAGGTGCAAGCCAGCATTCAGGGCGATACTGTCAGAGTGAATGGTGCCAAACGTGACATACTGCAGGATGCAATCGCCCACGTGAAAAAGTCCATCACGGACTTTCCCTTGAAATTCGGTAATTTCCGTGATTGATCATACTGTGCATTCAGTTGCGGACTAAGTTCACGGAGACCATATGAACAGAGTTGTGGCAGTTATCGTTTGTGCTGTTGTGCTGGCCGGGTGCAATACCGTGCATGGCATGGGCCAGGATATCGAAAAGGCTGGAGAGGCTATTCAGAAGTCGACCAAGTAGAACGGGTTGGCGGGGTGCCGCCAGGCTAGATTAAAGTATCGGAAAGCACACATGTTGAGAGTTGGTTTTATCGGTTGGCGCGGGATGGTGGGCTCGGTGCTCATGCAGCGCATGCGCGAAGAGCGCGATTTCGACGTCATCGAGCCGGTGTTCTTTACCACCTCCAGCCCTGGCGGCAATGGCCCGGGCGTCGGCCGTGACGTGCCGCTGCTGAAGGACGCCAAGGATATTGCCGAACTGAAAGCGATGGATGCTATCGTTTCTTGCCAAGGGGGAGATTACACTTCCGAGATATTCCCCAAGCTGCGTGCCGGGAGCTGGAATGGCCACTGGATCGACGCCGCATCGACGCTGCGCATGGAACGGGACGCCGTCATCATCCTCGACCCGGTCAATCGCAACGTCATTGACCAATCGCTGGCCGCTGGCGGCAGGAACTGGATTGGGGGCAACTGCACTGTTTCCCTGATGCTGATGGCGCTGGGCGGGCTGTTCCGCGAGAATCTGGTGGAGTGGGCCACTTCCATGACCTACCAGGCCGCTTCCGGCGCCGGCGCGCAGAACATGCGCGAACTGCTGAAGCAGATGGGCGCGGCGCACCGCGTGGCGCAGGAATTCTTGGCTGATCCGGCTTCCGCCATCCTCGATATTGACCGCGAAGTGGCGGGGACGTTGCGCGACGATAGCTTTCCCACCGCGCACTTTGGCGTGCCGCTGGCGGGTTCGCTGATTCCCTGGATAGACAAGGATCTGGGCAACGGCCAGAGCAAGGAAGAATGGAAGGGCGGGGCGGAAACCAACAAAATTCTGGGTCGCGAAGCCAGCCCGACGCCGATTGATGGCCTGTGCGTCCGTATCGGCGCCATGCGCTGTCACAGCCAGGCGTTGACTATCAAACTGACCAAGGATGTGCCGCTGGACGAAATCAATGCTATCGTCGCCTCTGCCAACGACTGGGTGAAGGTTGTGCCGAACGAGCGCGAGGCTAGCATGAGGCAACTCACCCCGGCGGCCGTGACCGGCTCCTTGAACGTGCCGGTCGGCCGCCTTCGCAAGATGAGCATGGGAGGGGAATACCTGTCGGCGTTTACCGTCGGTGACCAGTTGTTATGGGGTGCGGCGGAACCTCTGAGAAGGATGTTGCGTATATTGGTTGAACATTGACATCCGAGATGGCGATTAAATGTAATGTTCAGTATGAGCTTGAAACACTAACTATTTGATGTTAGCTTAATAAACATGCTGGTAGTCCAATAAGGGTGGGATAGTGCATAACTCAAGAATCAAGAGAATTTCCCTGGCCGTCTGTCTCGCAGTGATGCCGTTCACCGCACATGCCTTGGGGATGGGGAAAATGACGGTGCTGTCGGGTCTCGGCGAACCGTTGAATGCTGAAATCGAGTTGCTTGCTCCAACCAAGGAAGAACTTTCCAATCTGGCCGCGCGCATTGCGCCGGCGCAGACGTATGCCGACCAGGGAATAGACCGTCCCGCCATGCTCAACCATATCAAGGTTGATTTGGTCAGCAACCCAAGCCGCCCTCCCATGCTCAAGTTGACGACCCAGCGCCCTGTCAATGACCCATTCCTTGACATGCTGATACAGGTCGAGTGGTCTTCCGGCCAGTTGTTGCGTGAATACACTGCCTTGCTTGATCCCCCGAATTACGTTGAGTACAACGCTGCCGAAGCTGTGGTGACGCAGCCTGCGGTATTGTCCGAGGCGCCGACAGCAGCGAAGCCATCCATGCCGCAGGCGAAGGGCAAGAAGGGTAAAATCAAGAAGCGTGCTGCCGGGACTGAGGCAGCAAGCGAAAAAGCCACGAGTGAAGACGCCACACTTCAGGGTGGCGAACTTGGAAGCTCCGAAACTGCCACCATAGGCGGCGAGACATACAAGGTTCATTCTGGCGATACGCTGCATGGCATCGCACAGCGCATGCAGGTAGAAGGGGTAAGTCTGGATCAGATGCTAGTCGGACTATTTCGTGGCAACAAGGATGCCTTCGCCGGTAAAAACATGAATCGCCTGAAAGTGGGCAAGATTCTGAAGGTTCCGGATGTCGAAACATTGCAGGC